>NZ_LSIX01000547.1:0-1383 GCF_001556475.1 Methylobacterium sp. CCH5-D2
ACACCTCGCCGGCCTCCACGGGCATCGCGGTCACCGTCGACTCGGCCGCGCCGGCGGCCCCAGTGATCACCACCGCGCCGGGCAGCACCAGCGACACCACACCGACCATCACCGGTACGGCCGAGGTCGGCGCCACGGTGACCATCGCCAACAACGGCACCGTGCTGGGCACGGCGATCGCCGACGCCAACGGCGCCTTCAGCTTCACGCCGGCCGCGCCGCTGCCGGACGAGACCCTCAGCCTGACGGCGACCGCCGCGGACGCGCTCGGCAACGTCTCGGCCGCATCCAGCCCGGTCACGCTGACGATCGACACGAGCCCGCCGGCCGCCCCGGATCTGGCCGCCCTCCCGGACGCCACCAACGACACGACGCCCCTCATCACCGGCACGGCCGAGGCCGGCACGACGGTGACGCTGCTGAACAACGGCGTCCCGATCGGGACCGCTCTGGCCGATGCGGACGGCCGCTTCAGTCTCACCCCCGGGACGCCGCTGACGGGGGGCGCCAACAGCCTGACGGCGACAGCCACCGACGCGGCCGGCAATACCGGCACGGCCTCGTCCCCGGTCACGCTCACGGTCGATCTCTTGGCGCCCGGCGCGCCCGTTCTCACCGCCTTCCCGAACCCGACCAACGACACCACGCCCACCATCACCGGCGCGGCGGAGGCCGGCGCCACGGTCACGATCGCGAGCAACGGCACGACACTCGGCACGGTCGTGGCCGGCACCGACGGCGCTTTCAGCTTCACGCCCACGACGGCGCTGGCGGAGGGGGCCAACAGCCTGACGGCGACCGCCACGGATGCGGCCGGCAACGTCTCGCTCGCAGCGCAGACGCCGCTCCGCGTTGATCTCACCCCACCGCCGGCCCCGGCCGTCGATCCCCTGCCGGCCACGACCGGCGACACGACGCCGACCATCACCGGCACGGCCAAGGCCGGCGCCACCGTCACGGTGCTCAACGGCAACGTCGTGCTCGGCACGGTCGTGGCCGGCGCGGGCGGCGCCTTCAGCTTCACCCCGACCACGCCGCTCCCGGTCGGCACCGCCAGCCTCACCGCCACCGCCACGGATGTGGCTGGCAACACAGGTCCGGCCTCCGCGACGATCGTCCTCGAGATCACGCCGCCCCCGGTCGCGGGTGACACCACCCCGCCGGACGCGCCGGTCCTCACCGCCTTCCCGAATCCGACCAACGAGAGCCAGCCCGCCATCACCGGCACAGCCGAAGCCGGCGCGACGGTGACCATCGCGAGTAACGGCGCCGAGATCGGATCGGTCGTGGCCGGCCCGAGCGGCACCTTCAGCTTCACGCCGACGACGTCGCTGCCGGAGGGCGCCAACACCCTGACGGCCACCGCCACGGACGCGGCCGGCA
>NZ_LSIX01000548.1:0-473 GCF_001556475.1 Methylobacterium sp. CCH5-D2
CGGGCGGATCCGGCAGGCGCGGGTGGGCGCCGAGGAGGCGACGCGCCGCGCCCACGCCCTCGTCGGCCGCAGCGCCCGGGACGCGGAGGCCGCCGAGCAGCGCGCCCGCGCGGCCGAGGAAGCGACCGAGGCCGCGCTGCGCCGCGCCGAGCAGGCCGAGGCGGCCCGCACCGCCGCAGAGGCCGCTGCCGCCGCCGCGGAGGCTACGGCCGTCGCCGCGGAGGCCGCTGCGGCCGCCGCCGAGGCGCGCGCGTGCCGGGCCGATGAGGATGCGGCCGCCGCCCGCGCGGCGGAGGCCGAGGCGCGGCTCTGGCTCCGCCGCCTCCTCGCCTGCCTGAAGACCGAGTTCGCCGAGACGTCCGACGCGCCGGACGCGCGGGACTGACACCGTTTCCGGCTGACTGCTTCGACCGCGTGCGGTGAACCGCGCCATGCCCCCTCTCCCATAGGGAGAGGGTTGGGGTGAGGGGTAT
>NZ_LSIX01000549.1:0-30355 GCF_001556475.1 Methylobacterium sp. CCH5-D2
GGTCTGACCCGCCAGCTCAAGGGCTTCGCCCGGCGGGCCTCCGGCCGGCGCGAGCCGGTCGCGGTCGACGAGATCCTGCGCGGCAGCCTGGAGGTCGTGACCCACCGCGCCCGGGAGGAGGGCACCGAGCTGGACGTGCGGGCCGAGGCCGGCCTCACGGCGATCGGGGAGGGGGCGCGGCTGGAGCAGGTCCTGGTGAACCTCCTGCAGAACGCGCTCGATGCGGTCGCCAAGCGCCCCGGGCGCCGTGTGGAGTTGCAGGTGACGGGCGCGGACGGGCAAGTAGCCCTCGCGGTCCGCGACAACGGCCCCGGCATCCCGGAATCCGTTCGCGCACAGATCTTCGACGCCTTCTTCACGACGAAACCCGACGGGCTCGGCCTCGGGCTCGCCATCGCGCGCGGGATCGTGGAGGAGTGCGGCGGAACGCTCGGCGTGGAGGCGGCGGAGGGCGGGGGCACCGTGTTCCGCATCGTGCTGGTCCGGGCCGGGACGCAGACGCGGGAGCTTCGGGGGAGACGGCGTGAGCGAGGGTGATCGATCGGAGCGGATCGTCTTCATCGACGACGAGGAGGACGTGCGCCGCGCCAACCGCCAGAGCCTGGAGCTCGACGGCTTCGCGGTGGAGGCCTTCGGGGCGGCCGAGCCGGCGCTCGAAGCGATCCTGGCCGAGCCGCCGGGCGTCGTCGTCACGGACGTGCGCCTGCCGGGCCTCGACGGGCGTGCCCTGTTCGAACGCCTGCACGCCGCCGACCCGGACCTGCCCGTGATCCTGATCACCGGGCACGGCGACATCTCGATGGCGGTGCGGGCGCTGCGCTCGGGCGCCTACGACTTCCTGGCCAAGCCCTACCCGGCGGAGGCGCTGATCGGCTCGGTCCGCCGCGCCCTCGAGCGGCGGCGCCTCGTGCTGGAGAACCGGCGCCTGCGCGCGCGGCTGGAGGCGGCGGCGGACGAGGATCCGGCCTTCCTCGGCGTCTCGCCCGGGATGGTGCGGCTGCGCCGCCTCGTGCGCGACGTGGCGCAGGCCGACGTCGATGTGCTGGTGCTCGGCGAGACGGGATCCGGCAAGGAGGTGGTGGCGAGCGCGCTGCACCGCTGGAGCCGGCGTTCCGCGAAGAACTTCGTGGCGATGAATTGCGGCGCGCTGCCCGAGACCGTGGTGGAGAGCGAGCTGTTCGGCCACGAGGCCGGCGCCTTCACGGGCGCGCTCAAGCGCCGGGTCGGGCGCATCGAGCACGCACAGGGGGGCACGCTCTTCCTCGACGAGATCGAGAGCATGCCGATGGGCCTGCAGGTGAAGCTCCTGCGGGTGCTGCAGGAGCGCACCGTCGAGCCGCTGGGCACCAACGAGAGCCGCCCGATCGACATGCGCGTGGTGGCCGCCACCAAGGTCGATCTCGGCCAGGCCGCCGCGCAGGGCACCTTTCGCGACGACCTCTATCACCGGCTCAACGTGATCACGATCACGATCCCGCCCTTGCGCGAGCGGCGCGAGGACGTGGCGCTGCTGTTCCAGCATTTCCTGGGCCGGGCCGCCGAACGCTTCGGACGGGCGGCGCCGCCGCCGACGCCCGCGATCCGCGACCACCTGCAGCGCCACGACTGGCCCGGAAACGTGCGCGAACTCGGCCATTTCGCGGAGCGCTGCGCCCTGGGCTTCGGCCCCGGGGCGGCGAGCGCGGCCGAGGCCGTCCCGGGGCCCGGCCCGACCCTCGCGGAGCAGGTGGACCGCTTCGAGCGCGGCGTGATCCGGGACGAGTTGATGGCGGCGGGCGGCGACGTGAAGCTCGCCGCCGAGGCGCTCGGCACCCCGCGCAAGACCCTCTACGACAAGATCGCCCGGCACGGGCTGAACCCGACGGATTACCGCTGAGGCCCGGCCCGCCCGGCACCGGGCCTGCCCGGCACCGGACCAATCTCCGGGCGCGCCGGGATCGCGGAGGCGCCGGGGAAGCCGAACCGCGCTGTCGCGTTAGATCGGCAGGCGCGCCGCTGGGCGCGATCCGATCGAACGCGAGGGTCCCATGGAATACAGGCAGCTCGGCCGCTCCGGCCTCACCGTGCCGGTGCTCAGCTTCGGCACCGCCACCTTCGGCGGCACGAACGAGTTCTTCCAGCGCTGGGGACAGACCGACGTCGCGGAGGCCACCCGCATGGTGGACCTCTGCATCGATTCCGGCGTCACCTTCTTCGACACCGCCGACATCTACTCGCAGGGCGCCTCCGAGGAGGTGCTGGGCCAGGCCCTCAAGGGCCGGCGCGAGCGGGTGCTGATCTTGACCAAGACCACGTTCCGCTTCAACGACGACCTCAACCAAGTCGGCTCCTCGCGCCACCACATCGTGCGCGCCTGCGAGGCCAGCCTGCGGCGGCTCGGCACCGACCACATCGACGTCTACTTCATGCACGGATTCGACGCGCTCACCCCCGTCGAGGAGACCCTGCGGGCGCTGGACGACCTCACCCGCTCCGGCAAGATCGGCTATATCGGCGCCTCGAACTTCTCGGGCTGGCAGCTCATGAAGGCGCTCGCCACCTCCGAGCGCTACGGGCTCAACCGCTACGTCGCCTACCAGGGCTACTACGCGCTGATCGGCCGGCACTACGAGTGGGAACTGATGCCGCTGGGGATCGACCAGGGCGTGGGCCTGATGGTGTGGAGTCCGCTCGGCTGGGGCCGGCTCACCGGCAAGATCCGGCGGGGCCAGGAGAACAGGAGCGGGCGCATCGCCGCGGGCGGCGCCGAGGGCGGTCCGCCGGTCTCGGACGATTACCTCTTCGGCGTGGTCGATGCCCTCGACGCGGTCGCCGCGGAGACGGGCAAGAGCGTCGCGCAGGTCGCGCTGAACTGGCTGCTCACCCGCCCGACGGTCTGCAACATCGTGGTCGGGGCCCGCACCGAGGAGCAGCTGAAGCAGAACCTCGGCGCGATCGGCTGGTCGCTCGCGCCCGAGCAGATCGCGCGCCTCGATGCGGCGAGCCAGGAGACGCCGATCTATCCCTACTGGCACCAGAAGGGTTTCGACGAGCGCAACCCGAAGCCGACGACGTGGTGAGGGCGGCCATCCCGGGGGCGCGCGCCGCCCCCGGACCCTTGCGCGCCGCGCGCATTCCCCCGACAACGGACGCATGACCGCCGAGACGCCGCTCACCTACGCCGTCGGCGACATCCACGGCTGCGCCGACCTCCTCGACGCGCTGCTGGAGCGCGTCGAGGCGCACGCCGCGGGCCGCGCCCGCACGCTCGTCTTCCTGGGCGACTACATCGACCGCGGCCCCGACAGCGCCCGGGTGATCGAGACCCTGCGCCGGGTCCAGTGGCGCGAGCCCGAGGCGGTCGTCTGCCTGATGGGCAACCACGAGGCCATGCTGCTGAGGAGCCTGCGCGAGCCCGGCGCCGAGGAGCACTGGCTCCTGAACGGCGGCCTCGCGACCCTCGGGGCCTTCGGCGTCGAGGAGGCGGCGGCCCTGCCGCGGGACGTGCTCGACTGGATCGAGGCCCTGCCGACCGTCCACGGGGACGCGCGGCGCTGGTACGTCCACGCCGGCTTCCACCCCTCCGCCCCGGCACCCGACCCGGATCCCCACAACAGGCTCTGGATCCGCGAGCCGTTCCTCGGTGACGACCACGATTTCGGCCGCCACGTCGTGCACGGCCACACGCCGTGCCAGGACGGGCGGCCCGAGGTCCGGACGAACCGGACCAACCTCGACACCGGCGCCGTCTACGGCGCAGCGCTCACCGCGGGCGTGTTCGGCGCGGAGCAGGGGCCGGCCCTGACGTTCCTGCAGGTTCGGACCGGTGCTCGGCCCTGAAGGCTTGAAGCGGGACCGTTCTCCGACAGTTTAATCCCCGCCGCGGAGATATGCCGCGGAGAGGAAGCCGCTGATGGACGCACCCGCGAAGACCCGGACCCGCAGCGAGGAGGCGGCGCTCGCCCGCCTCGCGCTCCGCTTCACCGACTGGGCCGTGAAGTGGTTCCCGGACGCCTTCGTATTCGTGGCGATCGCGGTGGTGATCGTAGCGGGCGCAGCGCTCGTCAACGGAGCCCCGGTCCAGGCGGTGACGAAGAGCTTCGGCGACGGCTTCTGGAGCCTGATCCCCTTCACGATGCAGATGGTCTTCGTGACCATCGGCGGCTACGTCGTGGCCACCTCCGGCCCGGTCCAGGCGCTGATCGACCGGATGGCGCTGATGCCGAAGACGGGGCGCGGCGCCATCGGCTTCGTCGCGCTCGCCACGATGCTCTCCTCGTTCCTAAGCTGGGGCCTCAGCCTGATCTTCGGCGGCCTGCTCACCCGGGCGCTCGCCCGACGCACCGACCTGCGCATGGACTACCGCGCGGCGGGCGCGGCCGCGTATCTCGGCCTCGGCGCCACCTGGGCGATGGGCCTCTCCTCGTCCGCGGCCCAGCTCCAGGCCAATCCGAAGAGCCTGCCGCCCGGCCTCCTCGCGATCACGGGCGTCATCCCCTTCACCGAGACCATCTTCCTCTGGCAGTCGCTCCTCATCGCCGCGGTGCTGGTGGTGGTCTCGGCGGTGATCGCCGTGATGTCGGCGCCGGGCCCCGACACCGCCGTCACCGCCCAGGATCTCGGCGTCGACGTCTCGAAGGAGGAGAACCGGGCACCGCCCCCGAGCCAGCCCGGCGAGTGGCTGGAACACGCGCCGGTGCTGACGGTGCTGATCGGCCTCCTGGCGCTCGGCTGGCTCGTCCAGGAATTCGCCCGCCAGGACTGGAAGATCGCGATCTCGAACCTCAACACCTACAACTTCCTGTTCCTGATGCTGGGCTTCGTGCTGCACTGGCGCCCGCGCAGCTTCCTCCACGCGCTGGCCAAGTCGGTGCCCGCGACGGCCGGCATCCTGATCCAGTTCCCGTTCTACGCTGCCATCGCGGCGATCCTGACGGGCGCTAAGAACGGCGCCGGCCTCAGCCTGTCCGACGTCATCTCCCACGCCTTCGTGGCCCTCAACACGCAGGGCAGCTTCCCGCTGGCGATGGGCGTGTACTCGGCGATCCTCGGCTTCTTCATCCCCTCGGGCGGCGGCAAGTGGCTGCTGGAAGCGCCCTACGTGATGCAGGCGGCCAACGAGCTGAAGGTGCATCTCGGCTGGGCCGTGCAGGTCTACAACGCCGCCGAGGCGCTGCCGAACCTGATCAACCCGTTCTTCATGCTGCCGCTCCTCGGCATCCTCGGCATCAAGGCGCGCGACATCGTCGGCTTCAGCTTCCTCCAGCTCATCGTGCACCTGCCAGTGGTGCTGTTCCTGCTCTGGGCGCTCGCCTTCACGCTGGAATACCACCCGCCGGTCATGCCCTGAGGCGGGGCGGGACGGGGCGCCGCGTTGACCCGGCCCCCTCCGCGTGCTGCCCTCCGGGCGAGGATGCGACCGGAGGAACCATGCGGGACGACCATTCGGACGACGCGGCGCGGGCGGCGGGGCTCACTGGACTGGTGACGGAGCCGTTCTCGCGGCGCGGCTTCGTGATGACCGGCCTGATGAGCGGGCTCACGCTCGCCACCACCCGGGTCGAGGCGCAGGTGATCCGCACGGACAGCGCCGGGATCGAGGCCGGCGAGGTGCGGATCCCGGCCGGCGACGGGCCGATGCCGGGCTACCGCGCGGTGCCGGAGGGTGCGGGCCCCTTCCCGGTGGTCCTGGTGATCGAGGAGATCTTCGGCGTCCACGACTACATCAAGGACGTCTGCCGGCGGCTCGCCAAGGCGGGTTACTGCGCGGTGGCGCCCGAACTCTACGCCCGCCAGGGCGACCTCTCGACCATGACGGACGCCAAGCAGATCGTGCGCGACGTCATCTCGAAGACCCCCGACGCCCAGTGGATCGCCGACCTCGACGCGGCCGCCGCATACGCGGGCTCGGCCGCCAAGGGCGATCTCGGCCGCCTCGGCGCGATGGGCTGGTGCCGGGGCGGGCGCGGCGCCTGGCTCTACGCGGCGCACCGGCGCGACCTGAAGGCCGCCGTGGCGTGGTACGGCCCGCTGCAGGGCGAGCGCACCGAGATCCAGCCGCGCACGGCCGGAGACGTCGCCGCCGAGATCAACGCGCCGCTGCTCGCCCTCTACGGCGGGGCCGACGCCGGGATCCCGGTCGCCACCGTCGAGGAGGCCCGCGACCGCGCGAAGGCCGCGGGCAAGTCCGTCGAACTCGTCGTGTATCCGGAGGCGCCCCACGGCTTCCACGCCGATTACCGCCCGAGTTACCGTCGGGAGCCGGCAGAGGACGGCTGGCGGCGCGCGCTGGCCTTCCTGAAGGCGAACGGCGTCGGGTGAAGATGAACGGGGCTGTGCCCTGGAGGACACGGCCCCCGACTTCGCTTTATGCCAGGGTGTCCCCCGGCGGATCCGTGCCTGCTCGGGCGCGCGTCGTGCATGGGGCTCCCCGGGGCGCGCGTCGCGTGAGCAGGTTCGAGGGCCGATCCGGGTACGGATGCGGGCCCCGACGGCGACGACGATGCGTTGAACGAATGGACGGACGCACCGTTCAGCCCGAGTAGAGTGTCCCGGCCCATGAGCGACCCGAGAACGCCAGGACAGAAGCCGGTCATCCTCGTCGTCGAGGACCAGCCCGACGAGCGCTTCCTCGCGGCCACCCTCTTGGAGGATACCGGCTTCAGCGTGATCGAGGCCGAGACGGCGGAGCGGGCGCTCGCCATCCTCAACGACCGGGGCGACGACGTCAGCGTCGTCTTCTCGGACGTGCGCACGCCCGGCCCCATCGGCGGGTTCGAACTCGCCCGCATCATCGGCGTGACCTGGCCGCGCGTGCGGGTGCTCCTGACCTCGGGCGATGCCGGCGACCAGCCGAGCGACCTGCGCGTCTCGGCGACCTTCATCCCGAAGCCCTGGCGGGCGGAGGACATCCTGGCCTGGGTCGAGCAGGCCGCCGGCCGATCGCCGGGCGGCGATGCGGGCCCGGAGGTGATCGGGCCCGGCGGGAAAATTATGTCCGGCCCCCGGGAAACCTGAGCACCGCTGCCCGTTGACCGGTGCCGAGCGTGCACCCTGCGCACGAGTGAGCGCCAGCACGCGGAGCCCGCCATGAAGATCGTCAGCGAGAACTACGCCGCGCGGCTTGCCCGCCCTCACGATGTCGATTCGTCCGAGCGGCTGATGCTCGACGCGATCGCCTACGACCTGCGCAGCCTGTACGGCGCGGACGGGACGGACCTGCCGGACGACCTCCTCGCCCTGGCCGGACGCCTCGAGATCGCGCAGCCGCCGGACGTTCGCGCGGCCTGAGGCCCGAACGGCGTCGAGGTCTCCCGCAATCCTGCGAGAACAACGGGACGGTTTCGCCCATCGGTCGGTCCGTCCTGCAATCGCCAGACGGCTCGAATCTGTTATGTAGCCGCCTCCGGCCCTGCCGGCTCATCTTGCCTGATCGAGCCATCCATGCGTTTCACCGCCCGCCGCATCCTCCTTGCCGGCCTGCTCACCTTGGGCAGCCTAGCGCCCGCGCTGGCCGCCACGCCTCCGGCGCAGCCGAAGGAGGGGCCGGGCGGGGTCGGCGATGCCCGGGCGAGCGTCACGAAGCGCGCGCTCGGCCGCGGCACCAGCGTCACCTTCGCCTTCCACGCGGCGGGGGCCGCCCCGGCGCAGGGGCGGCCGGTGGCGGTCTTCCTGCACGGCTGGGGCGCGGTGAACCCGCAGAGCTACGGCGCCTGGATCGACCATCTGGCGCGCAACGGCTGGCTCGTGCTGTTCCCGCGCTTCCAGGAGGTCAACCGGACGCGTCCCGCCGACGCGACCGCCAACGCGAGCCGCCTCATCAAGAGCGCCCTCGACGAGATCGCGGACGATCCCGAGGCGAAACCGGACCGGAACAGGGTCGCGCTGATCGGCCATCTGGCCGGCGTGCCGCTCGCCATGAATCTCGCGGCCGAGGCCGCCGCGTCCGGGCTGCCGACGCCGAAGCTCGTTTTCGGCACGATGCCGGGCGGCATCGCCAGCGGTCCGAAGGCGCGCGGCATCGCGCTCGCGGACCTCTCGGCGATCCCCGCCGAGACCCTGATCCTCACGGTGATCGGCGACCGCGACGCGCGCGCCGCCGACGTCGCGGCCCGCCGCCTGCTGCGTGAGGCCGACGCGGTGCCGGTCGAGCGCAAGCTGTTCCTGCGCGCGCTCTCGGACGACCACGGCTTCCCCGCGCTCACCGCCACGCTCTCCGCCCCGGCCGCGGTGGACACCGCCTACGATGCGGGCGCGATCAAGGTGCAGCCGGAGGCCAAGGACGTGAAGCCGCCGCCCTTCAAATGGTCGGCCGACATGGCGCTGACCGGCGAGCAGCAGACCTTGGTCTCGCAGATCAACAACGCGCGGGCCGATACGCTCGACTACCTCGCCTTCTGGAAGACCTTCGACCTCGCGGCGGCGGCCGCCTTCTCGGGCGGCAACGCGGCCGGCCTGAAGATGAATCCGCGCTTCGCCGACATGGAGCGCTGGAGCGACGGCTGGCCGGTCAAGCGACTCGCCGTCGAGACGCCGAAGCCGCACCCGACCGCCCAGACCACGCCCACCGCCAAGCGTTGAGCGCGTCGCGGGCGCAAGCTGGGCTTTTCAGCGGCCCAGGGTTTGCTACGCTCCACCCCCGACAACGAGGGTGGATGCCATGCCGGATTTCGTCGCGACGCTCCTCTCAGCCGCCGCGTTCTGCCTCGCGCTGGTCGCGCTGAACGCGCTGACCCGCCTCCTCGTGCAGTGGCAGCTCGCCCCCCACGAGATGGCGCCCAACGGCTTCCTGCAGTACGGCGGCGCCCTCGCGCTCGCCCGCGTCGCCTATCGCCGGACGCCGGTGCGCCGCCTGCCGTACTGACGATCCTGGAAACGAGCGAGGGCGCGCCCGGCCGGGCGCGCCCTCGCGTTGCGCGGATCGGGCCGATCCTAGAAGTAGGATTTCAGCGTGCCGCGGCGGCGCACGTCGAGCGTGGCGCAGTGGAACGAGCCGCCGAACGGGCCGTAGGACAGGAACGGCGCCGGGATCGGGTCGAAGCCCCAGTCCTTCAGGGCCTTGATCAGGGTCGGCTGGCTCTGGTCGACGACGATCTTCTTCTCGTCGATGGCGAGCACGTTGATCGAGGTCCAGGGCGAGCACATCGAGATCTTGCTCATGAAGCCCTCGACGGGGTCGGGGCGCGGGGCGATCAGCACGTCCCACTTCTTCAGCACCGCGGGAAGCTTCTCGACGTCGATGTAGTCCGGGTTCACCAGCACCTTGCCGGGCGCCAGCGGCATGAACGAGGAGTCGATGTGCATCGGCTGCGGGCAGCGGCTCTCGATCTCGTGGATGCGGAAGCCGGGGCCGAGATGGCGGCGCAGCCACTCGATGCCCATCAGGTTCGTCACGTTCGAGCGGGTCACGAACAGGTCGCGGCCGCAGCGCACGAAGTCGGCCGCGTCGAAGACCGGCTCGAACTCGTTGACGGTGAACTGCATGGGCTCGCCGGCCTTCAGGTTCGGCACCCGGTAATCGTAATTGTAGAGGTCGTCGGTCAGCTGCGGGCGCGGCGCGGACGTCCAGCGAGCGCCGGCGCGGAAGTATTCCTTGAACAGCGAGCGATAGGCGTCGCCCTCGAAGTAGCGCGAGCGCCAGCACATCGGGCTCTCGATGATCTCGTCGCCGATGACGAGATAGGGGTCGCGCGGGCAGGCGACGCAGAAGCCGCGGGACGACCAGCGCGGGGCCCTGAACTTCTTCGAGAAATCGACCGAATCCGGACGGCGGACCTTCACGCCCTCGCCCGCCAGGATGGTGATGAAGTTGTCGAGCTCGGCTTGGGCGAGCTTCTTCATGAATTTGGGGTACTTCCAGCCGCTGGCGAAGCGGTAGAAGGGCTGCGCGGCGCGCGGAAGGTTGAAGATCACCGTGAGGTGGTGGGTCGGGATGGTCGCGCCGTCGAGCGAGCCGACGATGACCTCCTCCAGCGGGTCCCACTCGTTCCAGGCCATGACCGGCGACTGCGGCGCGGGTGCGCCCGGCCCATGGCCGGCGCCGTACCCGGCGGCGTGAGCGTCGTCGAGCACGGCTTCCCCAGCCGTGATGGGTGATTCGCGGTCCATCATTGTCCCCTTGAGGCGGTCTTGGCGGTCGTTCTACCGAGGGCGCTAGAGCCCGTGCCGCTTTGGTCCGCACTGTGTCAATCGGGTGATAGACATTGCCGACCGTTGCTGCAACTTGGGCTCACTCCCTTACCGCGGCGGTCTTTTTCGGTCGGAAACGCGGCGAGATTCCAGCATCAAGCCCACCCCGAGCTTGAAAGTAGACCATGAAGCGCCTGACGACTCTCGCCCTGATCGTCGGTCTGTGCACGGTCGTCGGTCTGCTCTGGTCCTACGGACCGGAGGACGTGGCCGCCGCCGTGGTCGCGGCCGGCTGGGGCGCGGCGCTCGTGGTGCTGGCGCGCGTGGTCGCGGTCGCCTGGGCCGGGTTCGGCTGGTACGCCGTGTTCCCGCAAGACGGCCGCCCGTCGCTCCGCGACTGCATCAACATCCGCTTCATCCGCGAGGGCATCAACACCCTGCTGCCGGTGGCCACGGTGGGCGGCGATTTCGTGGGCGCGCGCCTGCTGACCAAGCGCGGCGTCACCGGGGGGCTGGCCGGCGCCAGCATGTTCGTGGACCTGATGACCCAGGCCGCGACCCAGTTCCTGTTCACCGTGATGGGGCTCGGCCTGCTGGTCGCCCTCGTCGGAGACGGGCCCGTCGCCCGCACCGTGGCGGGCGGCCTCGCGGTGGCAGCCCCCGCGCTCGCCGCCTTCTACCTGATCCAGCGCCGGGCCGGGCACCGGGTCGTCCAGGGCCTGCTCACCCGCTTCGCCTCGGGCCGCGAGTGGCGCGCGCTCGGCGCCGTCGACGTGCTCTACGACAACCTGCGCCGGCTCTACGCTGCCCCGCGCCAGGTCGGGTCGGGGCTCGCGGTGCATCTCGCGGGCTGGATCATCGGCTCCCTCGAGGTCTGGGTCTGCCTGCACTTCATGGGCTACCCGGTGAGCTTCGCGGAGGCGATCGTGATCGAGAGCCTCGCCCAGGCCGTGCGCGGCGCCGCCTTCGCGGTCCCGGGCGCGCTCGGCGCCCAGGAGGGCGGCCTGATCGCGCTCTGCGCCCTGTTCGGCATCCCGGCGGAGGCCGCGCTCGCGCTCTCGCTGATCAAGCGCGTCGCCGACCTGCTCTGCGGCGTGCCGGGCCTCGTGCAGTGGCACCGGGAGGAGCGTCGTTCCCGGGAGGAGCCCGCGGCCGACGAGCGGCGCGGGCGTGAACTCGGACGCCGGCTCGGGCCGGTCCTGCAGCCGGCGACGCTCGGCCCCTTCTACAGCTACGCTCCGCCCCGCATGCCCGCCAGCCGGCTCCCCGAGGCCGAGGGAGACCTGAAGAAGTGCGCCTGATCCGCTCGGTCCTGCTCGCGCTGGCGCTCGCCGCCGCGCCGGCCGCGCAGGCCGCGGACGATCCCGCGCTCGCGACGGTGAAGACGCTCTACGGCAGCTTCGATGCGGCCGTGAAGGCCGGCGCCGGCACGCTGCAGCAGCGCCTCGACGCGGTTGGCCCCGCGATGGAGCGGAGCTTCGACTTCCCCGCCATGGTGCGCCTCGCGGTCGGCCCGCAATGGGCGTCGTTCACGCCCGAGCAGCAGGCTGCGTTGACCGAGGCCTTCCGGCGCAACTTCGTGACGACCTACGCCAACCGCCTGAAGCAGGCGGCCGGCGGCAGGTTCGAGGTGCTGGGCAGCGAGCGGCGCGGGGCGGGCAGCCTCGTGCAGACCAAGGTCACCACGCCCGACAACGACGCGTCGCAGATCGACTTCGTCACCAATGCCGAGGGCAAGGTGACGGACGTGTTGCTCAACGGCAACGTGAGTGAGGTCGCGTCGCAGCGATCCGTCTTCAATCCGCCCCTGAAGGCTGGCGGCGCGGACGGTTTGCTGAAATTCCTGCGTCAGCGCACCGAAAACATGCTCTCGGCCAAACCGACGCCTTGAACGGCGCGCACCGTCCAATCCCGCCGCGGACCGGGCGGCCGATCCCCGCGACAGAGCGCACTTGATGGACCTGACCTGGCTCTCGCCGATCTTCCTGCTGCTCGCGGTGGTCGGTTGCGTGTACGGACTGACGTCCGCGTGGCTCGGCGGCCGCTTCGCCGCCAAGCCCGCGCCGCGCCTTCCCGAGGGCGCGGCCAGGCCCTCCGTGACGATCCTGAAGCCGCTCTGCGGCCTGGAGCCCAACCTCTACCAGAATCTCGAGACCTTCTGCCGGCAGGACTATCCCGGCCCCGTACAGGTCGTCTTCGGCGTGCAGAACGCGGCAGATCCGGCGATCGGCGTGGTCGAGCGGCTGCGCGAGGCCCATCCGGACCTGCGCATCGACCTCGTGATCGACGCGCGCCAGCACGGCTCGAACCGCAAGGTCTCGAACCTCATCAACATGGCCGAACACGTCGCGCACGCGGTGATCGTGCTCGCCGACAGCGACATGGTGGTGGCGCCCGACTACCTGGAGCGCGTGGTCGCCGAGCTGTCCCAGCCGGGCGTCACCGGCGTGACCTGCCTCTACCACGGCGTCCCGGCCAACCGCGGGGTCTACGCCCACCTGTCCGCGCTCGCCATCGACGTGCAGTTCCTGCCCAACGTCCTGATGGGCACCGGCCTCGGCCTCGCCAAGCCCTGCTTCGGCTCGACCATCGCCTTCACGGCCGAATCGCTCAGCCGAATCGGCGGCTTCCAGCGCATCCGGAACGACCTCGCCGACGATTATGAGCTGGGCGAGGCGCTGCGCGGCCTCGGCGGGCGGATCGCGATCCCGAACTTCTCGATCGGGCACACTTGCGTCGATACCGAGATCCCCGGTCTCTGGCGGCATGAGCTGCGCTGGAATCGCACCATCCGCAACGTCGATCCTGCGGGCTACGCCGGCTCCGTCGTCACGCACGCCTTCCCGCTGGCTCTCATCGGCGCGCTGCTCCCGGGCGCGGGCTCCGGGGCGCTCGCGGTGGCGGCGCTCGCGCTCGCCTGCCGCGTCCTGCTCTGCATCCGCCTGGAGCGGGCCTTCGGCCTCCAGCCCCACCCCTACTGGCTGTTGCCGATCCGCGACATCCTCTCCTTCATGAACTTCTCCTGGGGCTTCGTCTCGGGGGCGGTGACATGGAAAGGTCACGATTATCGGGTGGTTGCGGACGGCACGCTGATCCCGGAAGCGCAACTCAGCAAGGATGCTGAGGCGCCGACCGCCTGATCTTCACGCCGATCCTCGAATTCTCGTCATCCGGCACTGCACTGAGGCCTTGAACCCCATGCGCACGCTCTTTCTCCAGGCCCCCACCTTCGACGGGTTCGACGGCGGCGCCGGCTCCCGCTACCAGGCCAAGCGCGAGATCAAGTCGTTCTGGTACCCGACCTGGCTGGCCCAGCCGGCCGCCCTGGTGCCGAACTCTAAGCTGATCGACGCGCCGCCGCACAACATCAAGCTCGACGAGATCGTGGCCCAGGCCAACGACTTCGACCTCGTGGTGCTGCACACCTCGGTCCCGTCCTTCAAGTCGGACGTGAAGACCATCGAGGCCCTGAAGGCGGCCAACCCGCGGCTGATCGCCGGCCTGATCGGCGCCAAGGTGGCGGTGGACGCCGCCGGCGCCATGGAACAGGCCCCGGTGGTCGATTTCTGCGCCCGCAACGAGTTCGACTTCACCGTCAAGGAAGTCGCCGACGGCGTGCCGATGGCCGAGATCAAGGGCCTGTCCTACCGCAACGCCGACGGTGTCGTGATCCACAACGAGGATCGCGAGATCATGACGGACATGGACCAGCTGCCGTTCGTGACCTCCGTGTACAAGCGCGACCTCGAGATGGAGAAGTACTTCATCGGGTATCTGAAGCACCCCTACATCTCGTTCTATTCCGGCCGGGGCTGCAAGAGCCGCTGCACGTTCTGCCTCTGGCCGCAGACGGTCGGCGGCCACACCTACCGCACCCGCTCGGTCGCGCACGTGATCGAGGAGATCAAGTACTGCCTGAAGGAGTTCCCCCAGACCAAGGAGTTCTTCTTCGACGATGACACCTTCACGGATAACCTGCCCCGCGCCGAGGAGATCGCCCGCGAGCTCGGCAAGCTCGGCGTCACGTGGTCGTGCAACGCGAAGGCGAACGTGCCGCGCGAGACCCTGAAGGTGCTCAAGGACAACGGCCTGCGCCTGCTACTGGTCGGCTACGAGTCCGGCAACCAGAAGATCCTGAACAACATCAAGAAGGGCATGCGCGTCGAGGTGGCGGAGCGGTTCACCAAGGATTGCCACGACCTCGGCATCGCCATCCACGGCACCTTCATCGTCGGCCTGCCGGGCGAGACCAAGGAGACGATCCAGGAGACGATCGCCTTCGCCAAGCGCATCAACCCGCACACCATCCAGGTCTCGCTGGCCGCGCCCTATCCGGGCACCTTCCTCTACAAGCAGGCGGTCGAGAACGGCTGGCTCGACGTGGAGAACGCCGAGCTCGTCGATGAGAACGGCGTGCAGATCGCGCCGCTGCACTACCCCCACCTCTCGCATACTGAGATCTTCTCGGCGGTCGAGGAGTTCTACAAGAAGTTCTACTTCCGGGCGCCGAAGATCGCCTCCATCGTCAGCGAGATGGTCCGCTCGCCCGACATGATGAAGCGGCGGCTCCGCGAGGGCGTCGAGTTCTGGCACTTCCTCCGGGAGCGCAAGGCCGCCGCCTGAGGCAGGTCGTCCGATCGAATCGAGAGAGGCCGGGCGCGAGCCCGGCCTTTCCCGTTTCCAGGGCTCCGCCCTGGACCCCGCGAGAGGGCTCGGCCTCTCGACACCCGTGACGCGAGAGTGCCCGTGAAGCGACTGGTCGTCACCGCCGACGATTTCGGCCTGAGTCTCGAAGTCAACGAGGCCGTCGAGCAGGCCCATCGCGACGGCATCCTCACGGCCGCGAGCCTGATGGTCTCCGCGCCCGGCGCCGCCGACGCGGTCGCGCGGGCGCGGCGCCTTCCCTCGCTGCGGGTCGGGCTGCACCTCGTCCTGGTCGAGGCCTGGCCGACGCTGCCGGCATCCGAACTGCCCGACCTCACGGACGGCGATGGGCTGATGCGCCGCGACATGGAGCGCCTCGGCCTCGACCTCGCGCTGAGACCCGCCGCCCGGCGCCAGCTCGCAGTCGAGATCCGGGCGCAGTTCGAGGCCTACCGCGCGACGGGCCTGCCGCTCGACCACGTCAACGCCCACAAGCACTTCCACATCCACCCGTTGATCGCCGGCCTCGTGCTGCGGATCGGGCGGGACTACGGGATGCGGGCGATTCGGGTACCGCGCGAGCCGCGCGAGATCCTGCGCCGGGCCGAGCCCGGCTTCCGGCCGCGGGCAGCGCTCGACACCGCACCCTGGGCGGCGCTCCTGGCGGTGCGGGCCCGGCAGGCGAGCCTCCTCGTCCCCGACCGGACGCTCGGCCTTGCCTGGTCGGGTGCGATGAGGCCGCACCGGGTGGCGGCACTCCTCGACGCCCTGCCGGACGGCCTGACGGAGCTCTACACGCACCCGGCGACGGCCGGCGGCTTCGCCGGTGAGGCGCCCGGCTACGCCTACGCAGCCGAGCGCGACGCGCTCGTCGATCCGCGCGCCCGCGCCGCGGTGGAACGGGCGGGCGCGGTGCTGGGCGGCTTCTCCGATTTCTAGGGTCGGCAGCACGGGGCCGCCCGGCGTGCCCGATCTTCGCGCGACGCCCGGCCGTTGATCGGACGGTTCGACAGGGGCTAACGCTCGGGAGATCCGGGCCTAGAGCGTGGCGCATGTCGAGAAAGCTGGTCTTCGTCAAAGGGCTCCGCCTCGGGCGGCTCGGTTCGGCCTATCTGCGCTGCGACCAGCTCTGCGCCATCGTGGCGCGGTCCGGGCTTCTCGACGCGGACGACCTCGGCGTCACGGATCGGCCCGAGCGGGCCCGGGACAGCCTGCTGGTGGTCAACAAGAGCTACCTGATGGAGAACGGTGCTGCGGCCCTCGGCCAGCTGCGCCGGAACGGGAACGTCGTCGCGATCGACCCCGTCGACCTGAAGATCGCGCCGGGCGCCCGCATCGACGCGGACCTCCTGATCGCCAGCTCGCGGATGCAGGAAACGTTCTTCCGCGAGCATTTTCCCAGCCGCCCGACGGTCTACGTTCCGCACCATGCCGACCTGAGGCTGCCGGCCCCGGGCGAGCCGCCGAGGCAGTTCGGGACCGGGTATTTCGGCGCGCTCTACAACGCGCCCTTCATGGAGGACCTCGTTGCGGCCGGCCTGTGCACGTTCCACAAGGCCGACGATCCGGCCGAGACAGGATGGATGCAGGAGGTCCCGCGCTACGCCTGCCACTACGCCGCGCGCAGCTGGCAAGGCTTCGACGGGTTCAAGCCATTCACGAAGGGCATCATCGCGGCACGCTGCGGCGCGGTCGTCGTCGTCGATCGCAACCCCGAAGCGATCGCGGCCCTGGGTGCGGATTACCCCTTCTACATCGATGATCCGTCCCTGCCCGGAATCCACGACGCCCTGGAGCGTGTCCGGTCGGCCTTCGGCTCCGACCCGTGGGATGCGGCTCGGGATGCCATGACGCGGCTTGCGGCGTCCGTCTCCGAGGCGGCGGTGGCCGAATCCGTCATCCGCCTGCGCCGCCACGCCGGTGGCTGATACGGCCGGCGGGTGATGCCGTCCGATGGCGGATCCCCCGGTCCCCGCGCAGGGGGGCGGAGGATCTCCGGCCCTCGCCGAGCCCCGGACGGAGCCGCCTACTTCGCCGACACGGCCTCGGCCTTGCGCGCGATCAACGGGTCCTTGCCGGCGGCGTCGCCCTCGGGGCGGTCCGCGTCGGGCTGCACCGGGGGCGGCCCCAGGAAGGCCGGCACCACGAAGAAGGCCGCCACCAGGGTGAAGAACAGGGACAGCGCCAGAAGCTTGCCCATGCTCGCCGTGCCCGGATGGCTCGACAGCACGAGCGAGCCGAAGGCCGTGCCGGTGGTGAGCGCGGAGAAGAAGATCGCGCGCGTCAGGCTCGAGGCCAGCATGTCGGTGACACCCGCCCGCCACGCGATCACGTAGTAGATGTGGAAGGCGACGCCCACCGCGAGCATCAGCGGCAGAGCGATGATGTTGGCGAAGTTCAACGGCATGCCGACGACGTAGAGCGCCATCAGGGTCCACAGGGTTGCGAGAACCAGCGGGCCGAGCGTCATCGCCACGTCCCAGGGTTTGCGCAGGGCGACCGAAAGGATGATAAAGATCAGCACGAAGGCTGTGACGCCCGCCTGAACGAAGGCGCCGAGGATCGTGTAGCTCGACGCGGTCGTGGCGACCGGCGCGCCGGTGGCGTGCGGTGCCACGGTGCGCACCTCGTTGGCGAAGTTGCGCAGCACCTCGTCGTCGTTCGAGTTGCCCTTCGGGTGCAGCTCGATGCGGGCGCGCCCGTCGGCGGCCACCCACTCGGCCTTGAGCTGGGGCGGCAGGTTGTCGAGCGTGACCTTCTCGGGGTGGATCAGGCTGCGCAGCCGCGTCAGCAGCGGGTTCAGGTTCGCCGTGAGGGCGACCGAAGCGGCCTCACGCGTCGCGACCGGCGCCGCCGCGACCTTGTCGAGCGTGCCCGCGAGCTGTCCGGCCGCCTTGCCGCCGGGGCTGTCGTTGGCGATGCCGTTGAGCGCGGCGGCCGCGTCCTTCAGCGCCTTCACGTTGTCGGCATCGGTCGGCGGCGGCGGGCGGCGGGCCGGGTTCAGCACCGGATCCAGCAACTCGGCCGTCTCGGCGATCGTGGCGAGCTTCTTGTCCTGGTCGCGCGGCACGAAGGTGTCGATGCTGTTGGCGCTCGACACGGCGGACAGGGCGGTGAGCTTCTTGGTCAGCTCCGGCACGGCATCGACGCTCGGCGCCAGCACGTCGATCACGTTGGGGCTGGTGGCCGGGTCCTTGATCAGGTCGAGGTAGGTGGCGATCGACTCGACCTTCGGGCTGCGCAGGTGCATCGGGTTCGAGTCGAAGGGCAGCTTCCACAGCAGCGGCGTGCCCGCGAGCGTGATCAGGCCGACCGCGATCAGGATGCCCTTGCGGTGCGCGATGATCCACGGGTCGACGCCGGCGAGCCACGTCGTCTCGACGGCCTCCTTCTCGCCGCGCGGCTTGAACACCGCGATCAGCGCGGGCAGCAGCGTCAGCGCGAACAGATAGGCCACGACCATGCCGGCGCCGGCGATCAGGCCGAGCTCCGACACGCCCCGGAAGGCGGTGGGCAGGAAGGCGAAGAAGCCGGCGATCAGCGAGACGGCCGCCAGCGTCAGGGACCAGCCGACCCCGCGCGTTGCGGCGCGGATGGCGGCCTCCAGCGTCGGCTGCTCGTAGCGGTCGGCCCGATAGCGCACCGCGAACTGGATGCCGAAGTCGATGCCCAGCCCGACGAAGAGCGCCGCGAAGGCCACCGAGATCGGGTTCAGCTCGCCGACCATCAGGAGGCCGAGCGCGGCGGTGACGATGAGGCCCGCGAAGGTCGTGATGATCACCGCGACCACGAGCGGCGCCGAGCGCAGCGCCAGCCAGAGGAACAGCACGATCGCACCGACCGTGACAGCGTTGTTCAGGAAGGCGTCGTCGGAGAGCGTCGCGAACTCGTCGTCGGCGACCGCCACCGGGCCGGTCAGCCGCATGGTCAGGCCGTACTCGGGCGCGATCTTCAGATCCTTGGCGACGTTCCGGATCAGCTTGGTCGCGTGGTAGCCGGGCTGCAGCGCGTTGAAGTCCAGCACCGGCTGGATCATCACGAACTTGCGCAGGTCCGTGGTCCGCGTCTCCCCGCCCGAGAGCAGCATCTGCCAGGAGAGGCGGGCG
Organism: Methylobacterium sp. CCH5-D2; assembly: GCF_001556475.1. NCBI lineage: Bacteria > Pseudomonadati > Pseudomonadota > Alphaproteobacteria > Hyphomicrobiales > Methylobacteriaceae > Methylobacterium > Methylobacterium sp. CCH5-D2. The sequence continues at coordinate 18,858 of NZ_LSIX01000549.1, forward strand.
GGCTCGCCCTTCAGCACCCGCTGGAGCGTCGCATCGATCTGCCCCATGGGCTTCTCGAGATCCTCCAGCTTGGCGTCGCCGCTCTTCACGCCGCGGGCGCCGAGGGTGAGGACGCGCATCACGCCGCGCAGGGACGGGTCGGCTGCGAGCGGCCCGAGCAGGCCCTGCTGCTGCACCAGCTGCTCGGTCGTCTTCTCCAGTTCCTGCTGCGACATCAGCAGGAAGCCGTTCTTGTCGTAGAAGGGGCCGCCGTCCGGCCGGTACACGGTCTCGATGAGGTTCTTGTGGACGGCGAGCGCCTGGACCAGAGCCGTCGCGGCCTGCTCGGCCTGCTCGGGGGTCTGCCCGTCGATGACGGCGACCACCGTGTTGGTCCGCTGCGGGAACGCCTTCTCGTAGGCGATCTCGTCCTGGCGCCAGGGCTCCTTCGGATCGATCAGCCGCTCGACATCCGTGTTGATCCGGAACAGGTGGGCGGCCAGTCCGGCACTTGCCGCGGTCAGGACCGCGATCAGCGCGAGGACGACCCAGCGGTGCCGGACGGAGGACGCGACGAGACGTTCGATCACGAGTATCCTACCTGCCTGGGACCTGCACCGCACCGCTCGCGCGGGCACGTCCCTCCACATGACGGGCAGCCCGGCACGGCGCGTCACCGCCCGCCAGGCTATCAACTGCTACGGTTCGAGACGCCTGAACCGCGCCCGATGTTCCCGGACATCGCGGGCGACCCTGCGACGCGACCGGATCCGGAGCGCGGCGCTTCGGCCGGCTTGCGGACGGAGCGAGCCTGCGCCACGATCGCAGGCTCAGTAATCGGCCCCAGCCCCGAATGCAAACCAGTCGGGCGCGGGTTTGCCTCGTCGCGGTCATCCGTGCGATAGCGCACGGCACTGCGCGGAAGCCGGGTTCACGAGCGCACCCTCGTCCTAATCCCGACGCAATCCCCGGTTCAGTCGGGGCGGAGCGCCGAGGCGGGGATCTCCGCGGTGCGGGGCCGGAGTGCCGGCATCTGTGGCCGCTTTGCTTCAACCTCGAAAACATCGCGGCCCGGGGCGGCCGAAGGGTCTCTTTGAGACCGGTTCCAGGCTAGATCGCTGGAACTGAGGAATTTTTCGCGTTAAAGAGCCCCCGACCCCGGGGCCAACGACACAGGAGCCGCATCTTGGGAATCCCCCTCCGGTACGTCGCGAAGATCGGCGGCTACATCCTCAAGCAGCACCTCACGGGCCGCAAGCGCTACCCGCTGGTGATGATGATGGAGCCCCTGTTCCGCTGCAACCTCGCCTGCGCGGGCTGCGGCAAGATCGATTACCCGGACGAGATCCTGAACAAGCGCCTGCCCGTCGAGGAGGCGCTGGAATCGGTGCGCGAGTGCGGCGCCCCCGTGGTGGTGATCGCCGGCGGTGAGCCGCTCCTCCACAAGGATCTGCCGAAGATCGTCGAGGGCATCATCGCCCAGAAGAAATTCGCCATCGTCTGCACGAACGCGCTGCTCCTCGAGAAGAAGATCAAGGAGTACAAGCCGAGCCCGTACTTCACCTGGTCGATCCATCTCGATGGCGACAAGGAGATGCACGACCAGTCGGTCTGCCAGCGCGGCGTCTACGACAAGGCCGTGGCGGCGATCGCGAAGGCCAAGGAGATGGGCTTCCGCGTCACCATCAACTGCACCTTCTTCAACAATTCGTCGGCCGACAAGATCGCCGACTTCTTCGACTCGGTGACCCGCATGGGCATCGACGGCATTACGGTCTCGCCGGGCTACGCCTACGAGCGCGCGCCCGACCAGCAGCACTTCCTCAACCGCAAGGCCACGAAGGACCTGTTCCGCGGCGTGTTCCGGCACGGCAAGGAGAAGGGCCGCGAGAAGTGGACCTTCCAGCAGTCGGGCCTGTTCCTCGACTTCCTGGCCGGCAACCAGACCTACCACTGCACGCCGTGGGGCAACCCGACCCGCACCGTGTTCGGCTGGCAGAAGCCCTGCTACCTGCTTGGCGAGGGCTACGCGGCCACCTTCAAGGAGCTGATGGAGGAGACCGACTGGGACGCCTACGGCACCGGCAACTATGAGAAGTGCGCCGATTGCATGGTCCACTCGGGCTACGAGGCCTCCTCGGTCGTCGATTCGGTGCGCAAGCCCTGGAAGCCGGTGTTGCACGCGATCCGCGGCATCCGGACCGAGGGCGAGATGGCCCCCGAGGTCAGCCTCGAGAACCAGCGCCCGGCCGAGTTCGTGTTCTCGCGCAACGTCGCCCAGAAGCTCTCCGAGATCAAAGCCTCCGGCGTCGACACGAAGCAGGAAGCCCGCAAGCGCAGCGCCGCCTGAGCGGCGCGCATCGCCGAACGGACGAAACCCGCGGCCGGCACCGGTCGCGGGTTTTTTCATGCCTTGCAGAGGCGGGATCCTGAAGCGCTGGCGGCCCTGCGCGGGTGCTCGGGGCGCGGAGTCCTGTGTCCGGAAAAGCCGGATCAGGCGCCGCTCGGCAGCCCGAGCCCCGGCCCGAGCGCCCGGCGGCAGCGGGCCAGCGCGGCGAAGGCGGCAGAGGAGTCGCGCCCCAGCCGGATCAGGTCTCCGACCCGGGCCTTCCCGCGCAGCAGGGCGCCGAGCACGGCGCGGATGTCGGGATCGCCCTCCGGTGTCAGGGCAGCGGCCGCGAAGGCGGGCAGGGCCCGCTCGGCCGGGTCGCACACGACGCGTAGCGCCGCGAAGGGCAGGCCGTGGCGACGCGCGAAGGCGGCGGCGACGTGCGATTCCATGTCCACGGCGGCGGCGGCGCTCGCCCTGTGCAGGTCGGCCTTCTCCGCGACGCTCAGCACCGCCGCGTCGGCGCCCGCGAGATCCGCCTGGACGAGGCGCGTGCCGGAGCCCGCGAGGGAGCGGGCGAGGGCGGCAACCAGGACGGGATCACACGCGAACCGTCCCGCCAGCGAGACGATTCCGGTCGCGACCACGACATCGCCCGGCCTCAGGGCCGGGTCGAGGCCACCTGCGATCCCGAAGCTGACGACGGCGCGGCAGGCCGGCACGGTCCGGGCGTCGAGGAGCCGTGTCAGGCGCTCGGGGTCGCCGCCCGCGCCGACCGCCTCGACGCCGGGGCCGGCGGCCAGACGGATCTCCTTGGCCAGGCCGCTGACCGTCAGGACGGGGAGGTTGGCCAAGGCGTGCGCCTCCGGTCGCCTGCTCCTCACATGCCGAACTGCACCTGCCGCGAGTTGCCGCGCTTCAGGTTGCGGTAGCGGGCCATGGCCCAGAGCGGAAAGAACTTCGGGTAGCCGTGGTAGCGCAGGTAGAACACCCGCGGGAACCCGGTCGCCGTGTAGCGCTCCTCGTTCCAGAAGCCGTCCGACCCTTGCGTCCGCGTCAGGAAGTTGATGCCGCGCGCGACCGCCGGATCCTCGCACGCGCCCGCCGCCATCAGGGCGAGCAGGGCCCAGGCGGTCTGGGAGGCGGTGGACGAGCCTGGCTCGAAGGCCGGGTCGATCTTGTAGCTCGAGGCGTCCTCGCCCCAGCCGCCATCCGGGTTCTGGATGCGGATGAGCCAAGCGACCGCCTTGCGGATCTCGGCGCTCTGCGGATCGACACCGGCCGCGTTCAGGGCGCAGAGCACCGACCACGTGCCGTAGATGAAGTTCATGCCCCAGCGGCCATACCAGGATCCGTCCGCTTCCTGATCGTTCAGGAGGTAGGTCACGCCGCGGTCGAGGGCCTTGGAGCTCTCGCGGGTCTCGCCGAGCTGCGAGAGCATCGAGACGACGCGGGCCGTCACGTCCGCGGTCGGCGGGTCGAGCAGCGCGCCGTGGTCCGAGAACGGGATGTGGTTGAGGTACATGTGGTTGTTGTCGGCGTCGAAGGCCGCCCAACCGCCGTCCTTCGACTGCAGCCCTTCGACCCACTCGCGGGCGCGGGCGATCGAGGCCTTGTAGTCGGGCATTCCGGCGACGAGCCCGTGCTGGCGCATGGCCCGGTCCATCGACATCACGACGACCGCCGTGTCGTCGAGATCGGGATAGTGCGCGTTGCCGTACTGGAAGGCCCAGCCGCCGGGGCGGACGTCGGGCTTGGCCGCGGCCCAGTCGCCCTTGATGTCGAGGATCTGGCGGGGCTTCAGCCAGTCGAGGCCGGCACGCGCCTGCGCCTCCGCCTCGGGGCCGCCGGCCTCCAGCAGCGCGTGGCTCGCCAGTGCCGTGTCCCAGACGGGCGACACGCAGGGCTGGACGTAGGCCTCGTGCGGCTTCTCGACGACGAGCTTCTCGATGGCGTCGCAGGCGATGCGGACCTGCGGATGATCGGGGCCGTAGCCCATCACCTCGTACATCAGGACCGAGTTGACCATCGCGGGGAAGATCGCGCCGAGCCCGTCCTCGCCGTTCAGGCGCTCGCTCACCCAGGCGCGCGCCTTCTCCATGGCGCGCTTGCGCGGCCCCTTGGGGAAATGGTTCTCGGTCTTCTGCAGGATGCGGTCGATGAAGCCGAAGATCGGCGTCCACGGCCAGGTCGCGTGGGGGCTGCCCGGCCAGGAGCGGACCGATTCGGGCGGCGTGACGAACAGCTCCTGCACGCCGATGCCACGCGGGTTGCGGGCGCGCGGCTTCGTGGCCTGGAGCACGAAGAGCGGCACCATCACGCAGCGGGCCCAGTAGCTCACCTTGTCGAGGTGGAACGGGAACCAGCGCGGCAGGAACATCACCTCCACGGGCATCGCCGGGACGGCGCGCCACGGCACCTCGCCGTAGAGGGCGAGCAGGAAGCGGGTGAAGACGTTGGCGTTGGCAGCCCCCCCGCGGGAGAGGATCGCCTCGCGGGCCCGGCGCATGTGCGGCGCCTCGATGTCGTCGCCGATCATCTTCAGCGCGAAATAGGCCTTCACGCTGGCACTCATGTCGAAGGGCCCCTCGTGGACGAGGGCCCAGCCGCCGTGCGGCCCCTGCGTGCGGCGCAGGTAGTTGCCGATCTTCGCCTCGAGGCCCGGGCGGGGATTCGTGGCACGGAACTGGTGATAGAGGACGTACTCGGACGGGATGGTCGCGTCGGCCTCGAGCTCGAAGCAGATATGGCCGTCGTCGTGGGCGAGATCCGTGAGCGCACGCGTCGCCTGCGCGATGCTCCGCTCGACGGCATCGAGGGTGATTCCCTGCGTCTTCGGGCGCTGCAGCGCCTCGATCTTGCTCACGGCCTCTCTCATCGTCCTCGCCTCTCGGACGCCCCCGCGGCCGTCTGGGCCTGCCGCGGGCGCGCTGCGTGTCTGACCAACCGAGACCGTAACGCGGCGGGACCGCAAACGGCTTCGGGGCGCGGAATCAAATCCCGCACCGAATTCTGTAGCCCTCGGCTTCTGCCTCAGGCCGCCCCGCGCGTGCGTGCTGCACCGCACGCAAGCGCCCGCGCCGCCGTGCGCCCGGAGCGGATGGCGCCCTCGATGGTCGAGGGCAGGCCCGTCGCGGTCCAGTCGCCCGCCAGCACGAGGTTGTCGTAGGCCGTCTCCGCCCGCGCGCGCCTGGCCGCCTCCGCGGGGGTGGCTGCGAAGGTGGCACGCTTCTCCTTTACGATCTGCCAGCTGGGCAGTTCCCGCGCAAGATTACCGAGCTGGGCGATCTCTCCCCAGATCTCGCGGGCGAGATCTTCGCGCGGCACGTCGAGGAGACGGTCGGCCCCGCTGATCGTGACCGAATACCGGTCCGGATAGGCGAAGAGCCACTCGGTCAACCCGTTCACCACGCCGAGGAAGAGCGGGCTGCCGGGCTTCGGAGCGAGCGCGAAATGGGCGTTGACGATCGAGCGGTATTCCCGCGGCGTCGGCAGGTCGGGCAGCAGCTCGGCCGCGACCCACGGGGGCAGGGCGAGGACGATCGAATCGTCCGGGCCGAGGACGCTCGGGCCGTCCGAGAAGTCCAGGCGGTCGACGCGCCCGCGGCCGAGGCCGAGCGCGCGCAAGCGGCGGCCGAAGCGGATCTCGCTCCCCTGCGCCTCGAGATAGCGGATCGCCGGATCGACCAGAGCCGCCGAGAGGCCGCCGACCGCAACGAGCGGCCGGCAGGCCTGTCCGCCCGCGCCCAGCGTCTCGCGCAGGATCTTCGCAGCGAGCCCGACATCGCTCTCGCGCGGGTCGGTGTTGAGGGCGGCCAGCAGCACCGGGTGCCAGAGCCGGTCGTAGAGCGGGCCCTCGCAGCGCATGTGGGCGCCGATCGTGCCACCCTGGCCGTCCCGCTGGCCGGCAGCCGCCATCAGGATGCCGAGCGGCGCGAGGTAGTCGCGGGCCCGCGTGCCCGGCACGCGCCGGTCGGGGCTCAGCACCCACCAGGGCAGGCGGCCGGCATTCGGGCGCAGCTGCCAGCGCTCGCCGGACTTCAGGTCGGCGAAGTCGAACACCGCCTCGTCCGGGCCGGAGAGCGCGTCGGCGGGGGCGCCGACCACGCGCAGGAAGTCGAGCGTGTCGGCGTTTCCGGACAGAAGCAGATGGTTGCCGTTGTCGATGGTCAGCCCGAGGGCCGGATCGTAGTACGAGCGGCAGCGCCCGCCCGCCTGCTTGGCGGCCTCGTGCAGCACGACGCGCTGGCCGCGCTGGACCAGCGCGACGGCGGCGGAGAGCCCGGCGAGGCCGGAGCCGACGACGTGGACGGTGCCCATCAGACGATCCCGTGCCGGAGCGCGACGCCGACCAGCGCGAGCTTCCCCGGCTTCACGCGGGCGCGCGGCGCGGCCCAGCCCCGCTTCAGCAACGCGACGAGATAGAGCCGGTAGGCGGCGGCCATCAGGCGCGCGGCCTTGGTGGCCCGGCGCGGGTTGCGGCGGATGATCTCCCAGGTCGCGCGGTAATGGCCCTCCGCCTCCTTGGCGAGCGCGGCACAGACCTCGCCGATGCGCGGATGGGCCATCGCGGCCTGGGGCGTCGGGTCGTCGAGGCCGATCGCGGCGAGCGGCTCGCGGGGCAGGTAGAGGCGGCCGCGCTCGGCGTCCTCGTCGATGTCGCGCAGGATGTTCGTGAGCTGCAGCGCGCGGCCCTGGTGCCAGGCGAGGCGGATCCCGTCCTCCTCCGGCATGCCGAAGATGCGCACCGAGAGGCGGCCGACCGCGCTGGCGACCCGGTCGCAGTAGAGGTCGAGGGTGGCGGCGTCGGGCGCCACGATGTCCGTGAAGGCGTCCATCGCCATGCCGTCGATCACGGCGTGGAAATCCGCGCGCTTGAGGTCGTACTGCTTCACCGGGCCGACGAGGTCGCGCACCCGCGCGGCCGGCCTGCCCGCGTAGAGCGCGTCGATGTCGGCGCGCCAGCGCTCCAGCTCGGCCGCGCGCACCTCGGCGGGACCGCCGTCGTCGGCGACGTCGTCCACCGCGCGGCAGAAGGCGTAGACGGCGTACATCGCCTCGCGCCGCTCCTTCGGGAGGAGCCGCATGGCGGTGTAGAAGGACGAGCCGGCGGCCGGCAGGGCAGGGGCCTCGGCAGCGGGCTGGGCGGTATCGACGGCGGCGGTCATGATCTCAGCTGTCTCTCAGGCCGCGGCGCGCGTGCGCCGGCCGCGGAACGGCCGGCGGGCCAGCGCGCCCGCGGCGGCGCCGAGCGCGGTCAGCGCGAAGGCGGCCTTGCCGTGGTGGACCTTCTCGGAGAGCGGGTCGCGAGCGAGCAGGCCGCGCGTCAGCAGCACGGCGAGGCGGTGGATCGCGGCGATCTCCATGGCGAGGCGGGTGTCGTCGATGAGGTCGGGCAGCGCCCGGCCCTCGTCGAGGAGGTCGAGCGTGCGCTGCGCGAGCTCCCGGATCACGGCGAGGAGCTGCGGCGTGGCCTTCTCGGCCCCCAGCATCGGCACGGTGGCGCCGTGCTTCCGCAGCGTCTCCTCCGGGATGTAGACCCGGTCGAGGTTGCGGAAATCCTTGCCGCAATCCTGCAGGTGGTTGAGCACCTGCAGCGCGGCGCAGATCGCGTCGGAGGCCGCGTAGACCCGGGCCGGATCCTCGCCGTGCACGTCGAGGACGTAGCGGCCGACCGGCATCGCCGAGTAGCGGCAGTAGTGGATCAGCTCGTCCCAATCCGCGTAGCGGTTCTTGCGCGCGTCCATCCGGAAGGCGTCGAGCAGTTCGAGCGCGTGCAGCGGCGGCAGCCCGCGCGCGGCGAGTTCCGCTTTCAGCGGCGCGGCCTCGGGGTCGCCCGGGCCGGCGCCGGTGAGGGCGTCGGCCAGCGCGTCGAGCATCGCAACCTTGCGCCCGGCGTCCAGCGCCTTGTGGTCTGCGATGTCGTCGCCCGCCCGCACGTAGTGGTAGAAGGCCAGGATCGCCGGGCGGTTCTTCGGATGGATCAGGTGCGAGGCGACGGGGAAGTTCTCGTCGCGGTGCCCCTTGCCGGAGCGGGTCGCGGTCGCGGTGTCGAGGGCGGCGCTCATCGCAGGTACCCCGCGCTCCGAAACCACCCGATCGCGTCCTCCAATCCCTGACGGTAGGGCCGGGCGGTGTAGCCGAGTTCCGAACGCGCCTTGGCGTCCGAGAAGAACATCCGGTAGCGCGACATGCGGATGGCGTCGATCGTGGCGAAGGGCTGCCTACCGGTGATGCGCGCCGCGAGTTCCGAGACGAAGGCGATCGGGTAGACGACGCCGCGCGGCAGGTTCACGGTCGGGGGCTTGCGGCCGACGATTTGGGCGATGTCGGCGAGCATCTGCGAGAGCAGCACGTTCTCGCCGCCCAGGATGTAGCGCTCGCCGACGCGGCCCTTGGCGAGAGCCAGCAGGTGGCCGGCCGCCACGTCGTCCACGTGCGCGAGGTTGAGGCCGGTATCGACGAAGGCCGGCATCTTGCCCAGCGCCGCCTCCTGAATGATCCGGCCCGTCGGCGTCGGCTTGACGTCGCGGGGGCCGATCGGGGTCGAGGGGTTCACGATGACGGCTGGCAGGCCGTCGTTCTCCACCATCTCCTCGACCACGCGCTCGGCCACGACCTTGCTGCGCTTGTAGGCGCCGATCGCGGTCTCGGGCGTCAGCGGCATGGTCTCGTCGGAGGGCGTGACCCCGTCGGCCGGCGGGCGGATCGTGGCGACGCTCGAGGTATAGACCACCCGCTCGACGCCCGCGTCGAGGGCCGCGCGCATCATCACGCGGGTGCCGTCGCGGTTCGTCCGGACGATCTCTTCCTTGTCGGGCGCCCAGAGCCGATAGTCGGCCGCGGCGTGCACGAGGTAGCGCTGGCCCCGCATCGCCTGGGCCACGGCGGCCGGATCGCGCATGTCGCCCTCGGCGATCTCGACGTCGGTCCAGGTGAGGTTCCGGCGCGGGCTCGTGGCACGCACGAGGATGCGGACGGGAAAGCCCGCCGCCCGGAACACATCGACGAGGGCCGGGCCGAGGAAGCCGCTCGCGCCGGTGATCAGCACGGGGCCGGGTTCGGAGGGGCCGGTCTGGGTCGCCTCTGCCATCACGCTCGTATCGTCACGAAAGCGCGGTGCGGGCGAATCGGCCCATCGTGCTGCACCGCGGTGCGGGCGCTTGTGTCATCGAATGCCGCGGGGAACAAGCGGGGCCGGCGGACCGGCCCGCGCGCGTCTCAGGTACAGGACCGATCAGGCAAGGCGCAGGCGCGAGCGGCCGTCCTGGCGCTCGGGCAGGACCTCGTTGACCTTGGCGACGATGGCGGCGGCGTCGAGCCCGGCTTCCGCGTACATCCGGTCGGGAGTGTCGTGGTCCTGATAGGCGTCCGGCAGCGTCATCGTGCGCACCCGGACCCGCATCGCGTCGAGCACGCCCCGCTCCGACAGCAGGTGCAGAACCATCGCGCCGAAGCCCCCGCGCGAGCCCTCCTCCAGCGTGATCAGAACCTCGTGGCTCGCCGCCAGATCCAGGATCATGCCCTCGTCCAGCGGCTTGGCGAAGCGCGCATCCGCAACCGTCACGGCGATGCCGGCCTCCTCCAGCTGGTCGGCCGCCTTCAGGGCTTCCGCCAGACGCGTGCCCAGCGACAGGAGCGCCACCCGCGCACCCTCGGGCCGCCGCACGATCCGCCCGCGCCCGATCGCCAAGGGCTCGCCCCGCTCGGGCAGCTCCACCCCCACGCCCTCGCCGCGCGGGTAGCGCAGCGCGATCGGGCCCGCATCGTGCGCGTGCTGGGTCGCCACCATGTGCACCAGCTCGGCCTCGTCGGCGGCCGCCATCACCGTCATGTTCGGCAGGCAGCAGAGATAGGCCAGGTCGAAGGCGCCCGCATGCGTGGCGCCGTCCGCGCCGACGAGCCCCGCCCGGTCCAGGCAGAAGCGCACGGGCAGGTTCTGCAGCGCCACGTCGTGCACGACCTGATCGTAGGCCCGCTGCAGGAAGGTCGAGTAGATCGCCACGAACGGCTTGTAGCCTTCCGTCGCCAGCCCGCCCGCGAAGGTCACCGCGTGCTGCTCGGCGATGCCCACGTCGAAGGTGCGGTCGGGATGGGCCTTGCCGAACAAGTCGATGCCGGTGCCGCCGGGCATGGCCGCGGTGATCGCCACCACCTTCGGGTCGGCGTCGGCCGCCTTGATCAGGCTCTCGCCGAACACGCGGGTGTAGGCCGGGGCGTTCGGCTTGGCCTTGGCCTGCACGCCGGAGAGCACGTCGAACTTGACCACGCCGTGGTAGCGGTCGGCGGAGGCCTCGGCCGGCGCGTAGCCCTTGCCCTTCTGGGTGACGACGTGGAGCAGGATCGGGCCGTGCTCGGCGTCGCGCACGTTCTTGAGGATGGGCAGCAGGTGGTCGAGGTTGTGCCCGTCCACGGGGCCGACGTAGTGGAAGCCCATCTCCTCGAACATCGTGCCGCCGCCCACCACCAGCGAGCGGGCGTACTCCTCGGCGGCCGCCGCGCGCTGGTAGAGGGCCTTCGGCAGGAGCTGGCCGAGCTGCTTGGCGGTCTCGCGCAAGCTGCGGTAGGTGCCGCCCGAGGCGAGCCTGGCGAAGTAGGCCGACATGGCGCCCACGGGGGGCGCGATCGACATGTCGTTGTCGTTGAGGATGACGATGAGGCGCGAGTGCAGCGCGCCGGCATTGTTCATGGCCTCGTAGGCCATGCCGGCCGACATCGAGCCGTCGCCGATCACCGCGATGACGTTGCGCCGCTTTCCCGCCTCGCGGCCGGCGGCCTTGGCCTCGGCCACGTCGAGGTCGCGGGCGACGGCCATGCCGAGGCCGGCGGAGATCGAGGTGGAGGAGTGGGCCGCGCCGAAGGGGTCGTAGACGCTCTCCGAGCGCTTGGTGAAGCCCGACAGGCCACCGCCCTGGCGCAGCGTCCGGATGCGGTCGCGGCGGCCGGTGAGGATCTTGTGGGGGTAGGCCTGGTGTCCGACGTCCCAGATGATGCGGTCGTCGGGGGTGTCGAAGACGTGATGCAGCGCGACCGTGAGCTCGACCACGCCGAGCCCGGAGCCGAGATGGCCGCCGGTGACGGAGACGGCGTCGATCATCTCGGCGCGCACCGCATCGGCGACCGCCTGCAGGCGGCTCTCGGGCAGGTGGCGCAAAGCCGCCGGCTCCTCCAGACCGTCAAGGATCGACGT
>NZ_LSIX01000550.1:0-219 GCF_001556475.1 Methylobacterium sp. CCH5-D2
CCTGCACCACGATGCGGCGCCGGGCGTTCTCGCGCAGGATCTGGTTCGGCCCGTCCGTCTCGCGGATGTCGGCCACCTGCCGCGCCGGCACCCAGCCAGAGGGCGTCTCCAGCAGCAGGTCGCCCAGCCCAGCGGTGGTCCGGCGGTTCTCCGACAGGCGCAGGACCACGTCGAAGCGGCGCACGCCGTCGACGACCGTCGAGACCACCCGCCCGTTCG
>NZ_LSIX01000551.1:0-3910 GCF_001556475.1 Methylobacterium sp. CCH5-D2
TCCGCGAGGGCGGCCGCACCGTCGGCGCCGGCGTCGTCGCCGCCATCACCGAGTAGTCTCTTCGGATTGGGCGCGCGGCTTCGCTCGCGCGCCTCGCAGTCGCGACTTGGAAGGGGCCGGCCGTTGGGCCGGCCCTTTTCTGTTCGAGCCTGCGGGAATCGCCTCCGGCGTATCACGATACGCTTGCATCCCGGCCCGGCTTGCGGCATTGAGCAGGCCGCGCGCCGCGAGGCGCCGCGCAGGAGTGTAGCTCAACTGGTCAGAGCGCCGGTCTCCAAAACCGGAGGTTGCGGGTTCGAGTCCCTCCACTCCTGCCAGTTCGATTTTCCTGCCTTTCCCTCTCCGCCGGCCCGCACGACGCCGCACTGTCGACAAGCCTGTCGACTTGCGCTAGAGCGGGCGCACTCCGAGATCCTGAGAGGCCGTCGGTGCGGGCTGGGCATGAGCCCCCGGCACCCGATGGCCAGTTCCCGGAGGCGGTGTCCGGGTGGGCTCGATCACCGTCGTCAAGAACCAAGACCCTGGCGCCATGGCATCGAACGAAGCGAGCAAGAAGGTGGACACGGCCCGCGGCGCGCCGCGGGGCACGGGCACGCCTGCGCCCTCCCGTCAGGTGCCGCCGCAGCGCCCGGCGCCCAAGCGCGTCGGCCCGGTCGAGTTCCTGTCCCAGGTCCGCGACGAGGGCCGCAAGGTCACGTGGCCGTCCCGGCGCGAGACCACGGTCACCACCATCATGGTCTTCGTGATGGTGATCCTGGCGAGCGTGTTCTTCACGGTGGTCGATCAGGCCCTGCGCTACGGGGTCGGGCTGATCCTCGGCCTCTAGAGATGAGCGCGATCCGCGGGGTCGCCAGATTGGTCCGGAGTTGAACTGAACCGTGTCGAAGCGCTGGTACATCGTCCACGCCTACTCGAACTTCGAGAACAAGGTCGCCCAGTCCATCAAGGATCAGGCGGCCCAGCGCGGGCTGACCGACCTCTTCGACGAGGTGATGGTGCCGACCGAGAAGGTCGTCGAGGTGCGGCGCGGCCGGAAGGTGGATGCCGAGCGTAAGTTCTTCCCCGGCTACGTCCTGGTGAAGTGCGACCTCACCGACGAGGTCTACCATCTGATCAAGAACACCCCGAAGGTCACGGGCTTCCTCGGCGCCGACAAGTCGAAGCCGGTGCCGATCCCGGACGCCGAGGCCGAGCGGATCAAGGGCCAGGTCGCCGAGGGCGTCGACCGCCCGAAGCCCTCGATCTCTTTCGAGGTCGGCGAGACGGTCCGCGTCTCGGACGGCCCCTTCGCCAGCTTCAACGGCACCGTCGAGGAAGTGGACGACACCCGCTCCCGCCTCAAGGTCGCCGTCTCGATCTTCGGCCGCGCCACCCCGGTCGAGCTGGAATACGGCCAGGTCGAGAAGGTCTGATCGGGCCGGCTTTTCCGATCAGTCAGCACTGACTTGATCGTCGCTTTTCCCGGCGCGGCCCTGGCCACGCCGTGAAACGCCGTTGGGGCACGAGCCCCCTCGGCATCGTTCGCGGGAGGCCCGCCCGGATCGCCGCCGGGGTTCAACGGTCCGTACCGCGACCTGCAATCGCCCGTCCGCCCGCGCCTAGGCAGTGCGGCGACGCGCAATTCTTGGGAGTTCTCCCATGGCGAAGAAGATCACGGGCTACGTGAAGCTTCAGGTCCCGGCCGGCGCCGCCAACCCGTCGCCGCCGATCGGCCCCGCGCTCGGTCAGCGCGGCCTCAACATCATGGAATTCTGCAAGGCCTTCAACGCGAAGACCGCGCAGATGGAGAAGGGCACCCCGATCCCGGTGATCATCACCGCGTATCAGGACCGCTCCTTCACCTTCGAGATGAAGCAGCCCCCGGTCACCTTCTTTCTGAAGAAGGCCGTCGGCCTGAAGATCGGCAAGAAGCCGGCCTCCGGCTCGAAGACCCCCGGCAAGGGCCCGACCGTCGGCAAGATCACGGAAGCGCAGCTCCGCGAGATCGCCGAGAAGAAGATGCCCGACCTGAACTGCGACTCGGTCGATTCGGCCGTCGCGATGATCCGTGGCTCCGCGCGGGCCATGGGCCTCGAGATCGTGGCCTGAGGGAGGGCAGCATGGCTAAGGAAGGCAAGCGTATCCGCGCCGCCCGCGAGGGCATCGACCCGACCAAGCTCTACGGCCTGGACGAGGCGATCGCGCTGGTGAAGTCGAAGGCGAACGCCAAGTTCGACGAGACCGTCGAGATCTCGATGAACCTCGGCGTCGATCCCCGCCACGCCGACCAGATGGTCCGCGGCGTCTGCAACCTGCCGAACGGCTCCGGCCGCACGGTCCGCGTGGCGGTCTTCGCCCGCGGCGCCAAGGCGGACGACGCCCGCGCGGCCGGTGCCGACATCGTCGGCGCCGAGGATCTCCTCGAGATCGTCCAGGGCGGCAAGATCGAGTTCGACCGCTGCATCGCGACCCCGGACATGATGCCGCTCGTCGGTCGCCTCGGTAAGGTGCTGGGCCCGCGCGGCCTGATGCCGAACCCGAAGGTCGGCACCGTCACGATGGACGTGAAGGGTGCGGTGGGTGCCGCCAAGGGCGGCGCCGTGGAGTTCCGCGTCGAGAAGGCGGGCATCGTCCACGCCGGCATCGGCAAGGTCTCGTTCGACCAGCAGAAGCTCGTCGAGAACATCAAGGCCTTCGCCGACTCCGTCGCCAAGGCGAAGCCGGCCGGCGCCAAGGGCACCTACATCCAGCGCATCGCCGTCACCTCGACGATGGGCCCGGGCGTGAAGGTCGAGCCGAACACGGTCCTGACCGCCTGAGGCGAGGTTTGCAAACCTGCTACGTTGCGGGAGCGCCCGGCCGATTCGGCCGGGCGTTTTCCGTTGCGGGGGCGTGCGATGGAGCGGGTATCGCACGTCTACATGCTGGCGAGCCAGCGGAACGGCACGCTCTACACCGGCTCCACGATTGATCTGGCCCGCCGTGTCTGGGAGCATCGGACCGGTGCGCTGCCGGGCTTCACGCGCGATCACGGCGTGACGTTGCTGGTCTGGTACGAGGGCTATCCCCGCATCCTCGACGCTCGCCACCGGGAATACGCGATCAAGCGCTGGCGCCAGGCCTGGAAGCTCGCGCTGATCGAGGGGATGAACCCGGGCTGGCGCGACCTGTACGCCGATCTGGCATTCTGAGCCGCTGCGCGGCGCTTCCTGTGCTGGATCCCGGATCACCCTCCGCTGGCGCTCCGGGCGTCCGGGAAAGGGCGTGGCGCTCAATTCTGCACCGCCCTTTTCCCGGACGGGTGGAGCGAAGCGGAACCCGATCCGGGATCCAGCACCAGAAGCGCCGCGCAGCGGCACCGCATCACGCTCTCCCTCACACCAATCTCAACACCGAGGGGGGCGCCATCGCGCGGGGCTGTGCTAGATAGCGCCCCATGCGATGCTCCCTTCCGGTCTCCTCCAAGCGACGCATCCTCTGCGTCTTCCCCGCCTACACGCCGTCCTTCGGCACATTCTCGCACGCCTACCCATTGATGGGGGGCGTCAAGGCCTTCATGCCGCCACAGGGGCTCCTGCTGATCGCGGCCTACATGCCCGAGGCCTGGGAATGCCGCTTCATCGATGAGAATATCCGCCGGGCGGGCCCGGCGGACTTCGCCTGGGCGGACGCGGTCTTCGTCTCCGGCATGCACATCCAGGAGCCGCAGATCCACGACATCCGCGAGCGCGCGCACGCGGCCGGCAAGGTCGCGGTGCTGGGTGGTCCCTCGGTCTCCGGCGCGCCCGAGAAGTACGACGACTTCGACTACCTGCATCTCGGCGAGATCGGCGACGCCACCGACCGGCTCATCGAGATCCTCGACCGCGACGTCGCGCGCCCCGCCGCCCAGGTCTCCCTGGAGACGAAGGACCGGCTCGCGCTCGCCGAC
>NZ_LSIX01000054.1:0-2849 GCF_001556475.1 Methylobacterium sp. CCH5-D2
TCGGAGATGTGTATAAGAGACAGCGTCGGCATCAGCCCTTCTTAACCAACCCGTCCCATGTCATGGGACGGTCGCGCCGTCGGGCCGGGGTCCTACCCCGGCGCGCATGCGGTGCGATAACCCCTTTCTGTTTCCGGTTTGTTCCGGTACGGTCAGAGGATGAAGGCGAATGCTGCACGTTCTCCCGCCGCGGCCGGTGCCGCCAAACTCAGCCCGCGGGGCCGTCGCGTGAGCGATCCCGCGCGCGATCTCTTCGCCGGCGGCAAAGTCGCCGCCACCTCGCCGCTGCCTGGCCCGGCCGAGCGGCGCAAGCTCGAGGGCTCGGCCGCCGTGCCGCCGCTCGCCGCCGTGCAGGCGGCCGAGGGCGGCTACGATGCGTCCGCCATCGAGGTGCTGGAGGGGCTGGAGCCGGTCCGGCGCCGGCCCGGCATGTATATCGGCGGCACCGACGAGCGGGCGCTGCACCACCTCTTCGCCGAGGTCATCGACAATTCGATGGACGAGGCGGTGGCGGGCCATGCCAGCTTCATCGAGGTCGAGCTCGAGGAGAGCGGGGCGCTGGTCGTCACCGACAACGGCCGCGGCATCCCGGTCGACCCGCACCCGAAATTTCCCGGCAAGTCCGCGCTCGAGGTCATCATGACCACGCTGCACGCGGGCGGAAAGTTCGACTCGAAGGTCTATGAGACCTCCGGCGGCCTGCACGGCGTCGGCATCTCGGTGGTGAACGCCCTCTCCGACCTCTTGGAGGTCGAGGTCGCCCGCAACCAGACCCTCTACCGCCAGACCTTCTCGCGCGGTCTGCCGACGAGCGCGCTGGAGCCGGTCGGCCGGGTGCAGAACCGGCGCGGCACGCGGGTGCGCTTCCACCCCGACGCGCAGATCTTCGGCTCGCTGAAGTTCGACCCGCGCCGCCTGTTCAAGATGGCGCGCTCGAAGGCCTACCTGTTCGGCGGCGTCGAGATCCGCTGGCGCTGCGCCCCCGCCCTGCTGGAGGGGCTGGACGGCGTGCCGGCCGAGGCCGTGCACCGCTTCCCCGGCGGCCTGCGCGACTACCTCGCTCGCGACATCGACGGCAAGGAACTCGTCACCGAGGCGATCTTCGCCGGCAAGGTGACGAAGCCGGGGAGCCACGGCTCGCTCGAATGGGCGGTGGCCTGGACGGTCGCGGACGACGGCGTCTCGCACTCCTACTGCAACACGATCCCGACGCCCGATGGCGGCACCCACGAAGCCGGCCTGCGCGTCGCGCTGCTCCGGGGCCTGCGCGAGCACGCCGAGCGCGTGAACCAGGCCAAGCGCATGACGGCCGTCACCACGGACGACGTGATGGCGACCTGCGCCTCGATGCTCTCGGTCTTCATCCGCGAGCCCGAGTTCCAGGGCCAGACCAAGGACAAGCTCGCCACGGTGGAAGCCTCGCGCATCGTCGAGACGGCGATCCGCGACGCCTTCGACCACTGGCTCGCCGGCTCGCCCGCCCAGGCCAACAAGCTGCTCGACTGGGTGATCGACCGGGCCGAGGAGCGCCTGCGCCGCCGCCAGGAGAAGGAGGTCGCGCGGAAATCCGCCACCCGCAAGCTGCGCCTGCCGGGCAAGCTCGCCGACTGCTCGGCGGCCGGCACGGCGGGCTCGGAGATCTTCATCGTCGAGGGGGACTCGGCCGGCGGCTCGGCCAAGCAGGCGCGCGACCGCGCCACCCAGGCGATCCTGCCCCTGCGCGGCAAGATCCTGAACGTGGCCTCGGCGAGCCGGGACAAGCTCGGGGCCAACCAGCTGATCTCCGACCTGACGCTGGCGCTCGGCTGCGGCACGGGGGCGAACTTCCGCGAGGCGGACCTGCGCTACGACAAGGTGATCATCATGACGGACGCCGACGTGGACGGCGCCCACATCGCCTCGCTGCTGATCACCTTCTTCTACCGGCAGATGCCGAAGCTCATCGACCGCGGGCACCTCTATCTCGCGATCCCGCCGCTCTACCGGCTGCAGCAGGGCACCAAGATCGCCTACGCGCGCGACGACGCGCACAAGGACCAGATCATCCGGACGCAGTTCAAGAACGGCAAGGTCGAGATCGGCCGCTTCAAGGGCCTGGGCGAGATGATGCCGGGCCAGCTGAAGGAGACCACCATGGACCCGAAGAAGCGTACGCTGCTGCGGGTTGCGGTGCTCGACGAGGCGCGGGAATCGACCGGCGACACGGTTGACCGGCTGATGGGCAACAAGCCGGAGGCGCGCTTCGCCTTCATCACCGAGCGGGCGGCCTTCACGGAGGGCGCCAACCTCGACATCTAGAACGCACTCCGCCGCAGTGGACGCCGGTTCGGCGCAAGAGAGCGCATCGATACGAGAGGTTCGATACGGCCTCTGGTTGATCGGTTCGGTCCAACGCATCGTCGCGGAACGAAGCGCGGGCCCCCCTCTCCCATAGGGAGAGGGGGCCTGGCGCGGTTCACCGCACGCGGCCGAACCCAGCAACCGGAAAGGGTATGAACCGTTCCCGCTGGCAACGCGGTGGGGAAAGGCTCTAGGCGGGACCCTTCGGGCGTGTCCGCACGCGTGCGCGACCGGCTCCGGGTCCGAGCCCGTTACCGGCGCCCTCATCCCTCGGCTGCCGGCCATCCTTCGACCGGAATGCAGGGAACGAGCGATCGAACGAGAAAGCCCGGCCGCGAGGCCGGGCTTTCTTCGTGGCACGCACGGGGTGCGGGCATACCGAACGCGAAGAGCCCGGCCTCTCGGCGGGGCTCCCGCGAGACGGTGCCGGGTCGCGGACGACCCGGCGCCGAGATCTTAGTACGAGCCGAACTTGTAGTTGACGCCGGCGCGGACGACGGCGAACTCGG
>NZ_LSIX01000552.1:0-8317 GCF_001556475.1 Methylobacterium sp. CCH5-D2
CGACCCGCCTCCACGCCGCCATCGCGGTGCAGGGCGCCGATCTCGAGACGCGCCTCGACGCCGCCGGGACCCGCGCCGGCGACCTGATGGCGGCCCGCTCCGAGGACGCGGCCCGGACGCTCGAGACCGCCTTCGCGGATCTCGGCCGCTCGTTCGAGAGCGGCGCCGGCGAAGCGGTCGGATCGCTGCGCGGCTCGGTCGAGGGGCTCAAGGCCGAGCTCGACGCCAGCACCGCCGAGACCGTGGAGGCGATCCGCCGCAACGTCGCCGAGACGGCGGCGGCGCTCGGCAGCGGCGGCGCCGAGGCGGGCGAGGCCCTGCGCCGTGCCGCCGCCGGCACGACGGGCGAGCTGGAGACCCGCACCGTCGAGGTCGTCGAGATCTTCGAGCGGCGGCTCGCCGCCTTCGCGGGCGAGCTCACCGCCCGCGCGGACGCCGCCGCCGAGGCGCTGCGGGCCAGCGCGGAGGGTGCGCACGGCGCGACCGCCGCCCGCACGGCCGAGCTCACCGCGGCTGTCGCCGCCAGCATCGAGGCGCTGCGCGGCATCTCGCAGGAGGTCGGCGACACGATCGAGGCGCGCGCCACCGGCACCCTGCGCCGGCTCGGCGAGGCCGAGGCCCGCACCGGCCAGGCCTTCGGCGGCCAGGCCGACGCCGCCGTTGCGGCGCTGCGCGCCGCCATGGAGCGTCTGGAAGCCGAGATGGCGGCTCGCACCGAGGCCGCCACCGGCACCCTCGCGCGGACCGCCGAGCAGGTCGGCGGCGAGCTGGCCGACCGCCTCCAGGCGATCGAGACCGCGCTCGGCAACCACGGCCGCGGCGTGGTCGATCTGCTCTCCAGCCACGCCGAGGAGACCCACAACCGCATCGCGGGGACCGGGCGCGACATCGTGCTGGCGGTGGCCACGCAGGGCGCGCGCATCGCCGACACCCTGAGCCAGAGCGGCGCCACCTTCGCGGAGACCGCGGACGGCCGCGTGCGGGCGATCGAGGAGACGCTGGGCAACCGCCTCGCCGCCCTGCAGGAGACCATCGCCAAGGGCGACATCCTGGCCGACCGGATCGGCCGCGACACCGCGGGCTTCGGCGAGACCGTCGGCACCCGGCTCGCCGAGATCGACCGGATCGTCACCGTCGCGGGTCCCGCGCTCGCCGACCGCATCGCCGAGCGGACCCGCGACGCCCAGGCCGCCGTCGACACGCATCTGGCAGCCCTCGAGGAGCGCACCGCCAAGCGCTCGGGCGAGATCGGCGAGACCTTCGCCAACCTCGTCAACCACATCGACGGGCATCTGGGCGCGCGCGCCACGGCGCTCAACGAGGCGCTGATCGTGCGCACCGGCGAGATGGCACGCATCATGGCGGAGGGCGGGCGCGACCTCGTGCAGACCCTCGACGGACGCATGGGCAGCCTCGCCGACGAGGTGTCGGAGCGCAGCGGCCGGGTCGGCGCGATGCTCTCCGCCCGGGCCGAGGAGATCGCGGGCCGGCTGGAGCGCCAGACCGCCGAACTCGCCCGTCAGCTCGAGGAGGGGGCCGGCCGTTTCGACACGGGCGTGCTGGGTCGCCTGGAGGCGATCGGTGCGGCGCTGGAGGAGCGCGGCCGCCTGCTCGACGAGCGCTTCGGCGCCCAGGCCTTCGAGGCGATCCGCCTGATCGAGAGCCGCACGGGCGCGGTGGACGAGAACCTCTCGGCCCGCACCCGCGAGCTGGTCGCGCTGATCGAGAGCCGTACCGGCGGCATCGACGCCGCGCTCGCCGAGCGCGTCTCGGGCCTGATGCAGGCGCTGACCGAGCGCACCGAGAGCGCCGACGCCGCCATGGCGGGGCGGGTGCGCGAGCTCGCCGCCCTGGTCGACGAGCGCACCCGCGCTGCCGACGCGGACCTCGCCGCCCGCACGGAGGCCGTGCGTGCGGCCTTCTCCGACGCCGCCGAGCAGCTCGCGCGCCTCGTCGACGAGCGCGTCGCCGCGATGGCGGGCGAGCTCGACGAGAAGGGCCGCACCGTGTTCGGTGCGGTCGGCAGCCGCATCACGGAGCTCGGACGCCTGTTCGACGGCGGCGGCGCCGCGCTCGCGAGCCTGATCGACCAGCGCGGCGAGAGCGTGCTCGCCCGCCTGCAGCAGACCATCGCGGATGCCGAGCGCATGCTGGAGGACGGCGAGGGCCGCCTCGGGCGGACGCTCACGACGCGCACCTCCGATATCAGCAGCCTGCTCGACGAGGGCGTGCGCACGGTGCACGACCTGCTCGACGACCGCACCGGTCAGATCCGCGGGCTGCTCGGCGAGCACGCCGCCAGCGTGGCGCAGAGCTTCGACGGCCAGATCGGACCGCTGCGCGAGGCTCTCGACAACCGCGGCCGCGAGGTCGTCACCACCATCGAGGCGTCGGTGGGTGGCGCCGCCGCGGCGCTGGAGGCCCGCACCCGCGATCTCGCCGCCCTGTTCGAGCAGCGCCTGGGCGACCTGGAAACCCTGGTGGACGGCCGCGGCGAGCAGCTCGGCCAGTCGATGGAGGCCCGGACCCGCTACCTGGAGACCCTGTTCGAGCGGGCGCACGCCGCCCTCGATACCACCGTCGGCGAGCACAGCCGCACCCTGTTCGGCTCGGTCGATGACCGGATGCAGGCCATGCGCGCCCTGCTGGAGGAGGCACCCGCCGCCATCGCGGGCCTGCTGGAGACCCGCGAGCGCGAGCTCGCCCGGAGCCTGGAGCAGCGCATGGAGCGCCTTCACGCCCTGTTCGAGGACGCGCGCGGCGCCCTCGACAGCGCGCTCGCCGACCAGGGCACGCGCCTCGCCGGCACGGTCGAGAGCCGCGTCCAGGCATTGCGGTCGCTGGTGGAGGAGGCGCCCGCCGCCATCGCCGGCCTTCTGGAGACGCGCGAGCGCGAGTTGAGCCAGAGCCTCGACCGGCGCGCCGAGCGCCTGCAGGGTCTGTTCGCGGAGGCGCGCGGCGCCCTCGACGCCACCGTCGAGCGCCAGGGCGAGCACTTCGCCGGGGCGATCGACGAGCGGATCCATGCCCTGCGGAGCCTCGTGGACGAGGCCCCCGCGGCGATCGCCGGCCTGCTGGATGCCCGCGAGCGCGAGCTTGGGCAGAGTCTCGACCGGCGCGCCGAGCGCCTGCGCGCCCTCTTCGAGGAGGCGCGCGGGGCCCTCGATGCCGCGACGGATCGCCAGGGCGAGCACTTCGCCGGAGCGATCGAGGAACGCGTCCACGCCCTGCGCAGCCTCGTGGACGAGGCGCCCGCCGCCATCGCGGGCCTGCTCGACATCCGCGAGCGCGAACTCGGCGAGAGCCTCGACCGGCGCACCGAGCGTCTGCAGGGGCTGCTGGAGGATGCGCGCAGCGCCCTCGACGCCGCCGTCGAGCAGCAGGGCGCACGCATCGCCGGCACGGTCGATGCCCGCATCCAGTCACTGCGCAGCCTGCTGGACGAGGCGCACGCCTCCCTCGGCGCGCTGGTGGAGGGTCATGGCAGCCGCCTGACCGGCGCGGTCGATACCCGGGTCCAGACCCTGCGGGCGGTCCTCGAGGAGGCCCCCGCGGCCATCGCGGGCCTCATGGAGAGCCGCGAGCGCCAGATGGTGCAGAGCCTGGAGGCCCGCACCGACCGCCTGAGCGGCCTGTTCGATCAGGCGCGCGCCGCGCTCGACACCGCGGCGCAGGACCACGGCGACCGCCTCGCCGCCGAGATCGAGGGCCGGATCGGCGCCCTGCGCGGCCTGCTGCTGGAGGCGCCCGCCGCCATCGCGGGTCTCGTCGAGGCGCAGGAGCGCCAGGCCGCCGCGAGCGTTGAGGAGCGCACCCGGAGCCTGCGTGCCCTGTTCGAGGAGGCTCATGCCGGCCTCAACGCGATCGTCGAGGGGCGCGGCCGCGCCCTTGCCGAGACGGTCGATGCCCGGGTCGATGCCCTGCGCACCCTGTTCGAGGAGGCGCGCGGCACCATCGAGGGCCTGCTCGACGGACGGGCCCTCAACCTCGCGGACGCGGTCGAGACCCGCGTGCGTGCGCTCACCGAGGCCTTCGACGCGCGGCTCAACGACCTCGACACCCTGGTCGAGGGCCGCACCGAGGCCCTGGTTCGCCACGTGGACGAGCGCGGCACGGCGCTCACCGAGGCGGTCGATGCCCGCAGCGAGGCCTTCACCAGCCGCATCGACAGCCGCATGAAGCTGTTCGCGACGCTGGTGGCCGCCCGCGGCGACGCGCTCGCCACGGCCTTCGACGACCGTCACGACGCCTTCGCGAGCCTCGTGGACGAGCGCATGGCGAGCCTCGTCGCGGCCCTGGACGAGCGGGCGCAGCGCCACGCCGACCTCGCCGAGGCGCACACGGCGGCGCTCGCCGCCGCCCTGGACGAGCGCAACGCCGCGGTCGCCAAGCTGATGGACGAGCGCGCCGGACAGATGTCGATGGGCTTCGAGCGGCGGGCCGACGCGCTCGGCAAGCTGGTCGATGCCCGCGGCGAAGCCCTGTCCCGCCGCCTCGCCGAGAGCGCCGAATCCCTCGTGCGCGCCATCGAGGAGAAGGGCGGCGCCCTCATCACCAGCGTGGACGAGCGCGGCGGCGCGGTCGAGTCCGCGATGGGGCACCACGTCGAGCGCCTGCGCGCCACGATCGACGGGCCGGTGCTGCAACTCGCCGACGCGCTGGGCGAGCGCGGCGCCGCGATCGAGCGGGCGCTCGCCGAGAGCGGCGCGCCGCTGATCGAGGCGCTGCAGGCCCGCACGGAGGCGCTGGCCGCGCAGTCGCGGGAATCGGCCCGCCTCCTGCGCGAGGCGGTCGAGGACGGCGCCGCGCGAGCCATCGAGAATCTCGGCCAGACCAACGAGCGCCTGCGCCGCGACCTCGGCGGCGTGCTCGTGCGCATCGACTCGGCCAACGAGGCCCTGCGCGACCTCCTGGGCAACGCGGGCGAGAACCTCGGCGCGATCGAGCAGGGGCTTGCCGGCCGCATCGCCCAGATCCAGGAGGCCCTGGCGGAGGTCGCCCGGCAGACGGGCCAGGCCGGCGACGGCGTCGCCGCCCAGGTGAGCGCCCTCCAGGCCGTGGCCGAGGGCGCCTTGCGCGAGGCCGCCGGCCTCGCCGAGGCCCTCGACGGGCGCGGCCGCGCGCTCGGCGCGATCACCCGCGGCCACGTCGCGGACCTCGATCGGTCGGCGGGCGCGCTCGTGGCCATCGAGGAGCGGCTGGCCGCCGCCCTCCACGGCCGGGAGGGCGCCGTCGAGGCCGCGCTCGCCGGTATGGAGGAGCGTTCGGAGGTGCTCGAGGCCCGGACCCGCGCCTTCGCGGACGGGATCGAGCGCAGCCTGACCTCCGCCGAGGAGCGGGCGCGCACGGTGGGCGAGAGCCTCGCCCGTTCGGCCCAGGCCGCGGGCGACGCCGTCACGGAGGCCTTCGCGGGCCTCGGCACGGGGGCGGGTGCGGAGGGCGAGAAGACCGCGCAGGCGGTGCGTGCCGCCCTCGACGCCGCGGCCCGCGACATCCGCGCGGGCTTCGAGGCCGCGCAGGGCCGCTTCGGCGAGTCGCTGACGGCGCTGCGCGAGATGGCCGCACAGATCCGGGGCGAGCTGGAGGAGACCCGTGCCGACCTCGCCAAGGGCGTGCTGGAACTCCCGCGGGAGACCCAGGACGCGGCGGGCGAGATGCGCCGCGTCGTCTCCGACCAGATCAAGGCTCTCAACGAGCTCTCGGCCCTGGTCGCCAAGTCGAGCCGCGCCGTCGATGCCGCCCAACCCGCGGCGCGGCCGGCGGTCCCCGTTGCGGAGCCGCGCCGCGAGGCCGAGGCGGCCGCTCGGCCGCAGCCGGCGCCGCGCCCGGCAGCCTCCCTGCCGGCCGCGACGGCGCCCGCGCCGGCGACCGCTCCGGCCCAGGCCGCGGCGCCGCGCACGGGCGCCAACGCGGCGGCGGGACGCCCTGCGACGGCGGCGGCGACCCGCCCCGCGACCGTCAAGCCGGCCGGTCGCCCGGCAGCGGGCGACAAGAGCGGCTGGCTCTCGGACCTGCTGACCCGCGCCTCGCTCGACGAGGACGAGCCGGCCGCCCGCGCGCCCGTCGCCGCGGGCGAGCCGAACCGGACGCTGGAGAGCATCTCCAACGACATCGCCCGGACGATCGAGCACCGCACGGCGGTCGATCTCTGGGAGCGCTACCGGCGCGGCGAACCCAACCTGTTCGACCCGCGCATCTACACGGCGCAGGGCCGTCAGACCTTCGCGGACGTGCAGCGCCGCTACCGGTCCGACGCGGAGTTCCGCCGCACGGTCGATCGCTACGTCGGCGAGTTCGAGCGCCTGCTCGGCGACGTGATGAAGAACGATCCGGACACGCGCCGGGCCGACGCCTACCTCACCTCGGAGACCGGCAAGGTCTACACCCTGCTGGCCCACGCGAGCGGACGCTTCGAGGGGGCTTGAAGCGATTCGCGCTGTGCGGGGGGGCGGGCCGGCAGGCCCGCCCCCTTCTCATCTTCGTATAGGCAGTCTTCAGAGGAGCCCGAGGCCGACAAGTTCCCGGCGCAGGGCCTCGGGCATCTCGGCGAGGTCGCCCGCCGCCGCCGCATCGAGGTCGGCGGGGGCGTCGGCCGCCGCGAGGTAGCGCCAGCCCTGGAACGGACGGCAGGGCCGCGGAGCGACCGGCACCAGCGGCTCGCCGAGGACGAGGCGGCAGCGCGGCACGCCGTCCGCGCCGGTCACGGGCTCGATCGCCGTCACCGGCTGGCGGCAGCACAGCGTCCCCTTGATCACCCAGTAGATCGAGCCGCGCCCGACGATCTCGGCGCGGCGCGAGGGGACCATGCGGGTGACGTGGAACGGGGCCGGCGCGCGTCCCGCGAGCGCGGCCTCCCGGAGGCGCTGCGCCTGCCAGGCGGCGAGGTCGGCGATCGAGGTCGTGCCGACGCTGAGCTTGAGCAGGTGGAGGGCGGGCTGGGCGATGGGCTTGGTCACGGGGCTGAGACGATCGGGGGCTCGGACCGGGCGTGCTACCCGGGCCAAGCCCCATAGACCGATCCGCGCGCGGCGGCGACCGCGACGCGTCGTCCGCTCAGGAGAACAGCGCCAGCTTCTCCTCGATGCTGAGGAGGTCGATGTCGTCGAGGCTGGTGGCCTCTTCCTTGCGGGCTTCGGCCTGCGCCGGGGCCTCCGCCTCGAGGGCTGTCGGCAGGGTCAGGGCTTCGATCTCTTCGAGCTCACCCTCGGACGCGAACACATCGGCCGGCTCGGGCGTCTCGAGGATCGACTCTTCGAGCGCCGTGAGGGAATCGGCGATGTCGAAGCTCGGGGCAACGTCCGCCTCGATCTCCGTCACGGTGATCTCGGCCACCTCGAGGTCGGCCTCGGCGGTCTCCGCCTGCGCGATCTCGGCGGTCTCCGACACGGCCGCGACGACCGGTTCGCGGGCGGCGAACGCGATCGCGTCGGCCGCCGGCTCCGCGTCCATGACGTCCGCGGGAAACGCCTCGGTGGAGTCCGGCGCCTGCACGAAGGCGAGGTCGTCGTCCAGGGCGGTGGCGCCGAGCAGCGGCGAGACCGGGATGGCCGGCCCCTCGGCGTCGATGAAGCGGTCCACGTCGCTCTGGCAGAGGTCGGCGGCGACCTCCGCCCGCTCCGGCGCCTGCGGGACGCGCTCGCCCTCCGCATCCCAGATCGCGATCATCGAGGCGAGCCGATCCTCGAGGTAGCGCAGGGTGTGGACGATGCGCCCCGTGCGTTGCGCCGTCAGGTCCTGGAACGAGCAGGCCGTGTAGATCTGGGTGGCGTGCCGGTCGAGCCGGTCGCAGAATTCCGGCTCGACGCCGCGCTCGCGCAGAAGCCAGGCCGCCTCCTGCATCTGCTCGGTCGCGCCGAGGATGTCGGAGGTCGCACGCTCGGTGGTGCGCACGATCGCGTCGAGCGCCTCGGAGGCCGAGCCGAGGCGGGTCTGGTCCTGGCCGGGCGCGCTGATCGCGGCGATCTCGGCCTTGGTCCGGCTGATCGCGTTGGCCATGTCGAGCAGGTTGCCGCGCAGGTGCGCGAGGTCGTCGGGCGGGCGCTGCGCGGTCACGGCGCTCTCCAGCCGCGCAATCGCGTCGAGCAGAGTGCCGGTGTCGGGCCCGCGGTTGCGCCGGGCGTGCTCGTCGAGGAACCAGCGCCCGCGCTCGCTCTCGGCCATGGCCCGGGCGATCACCTCGTAGGCATCGGGCTCGTAGGGCGTCAGCGACTGGTATCCGGACATGAACGCGTCCTCGCACGGGAGCCCGGCGCGGCGGGAGCGGCCGCGGCGAACCCCGCACATTTGACAGAGTGGGTTTAACGCGCGCTTACGAACC
>NZ_LSIX01000553.1:0-252 GCF_001556475.1 Methylobacterium sp. CCH5-D2
AGGCGGCCGCCGAGCCTGCGCCGGTCGCCGAGCCTGCGTCGGCCGCCGAGGAGGCTGCCGAGGCACCCGCGCCCGACGCGGAGAGCGCGCCGGCCGAGGCGAGCGCGGAGACCGCATCGGAGGAGGGCGACGTCGCTGCCCTCTCCGACGAGCGTGCGGCGAGCGACGCCCCGGCCGAAGCCGCCGCGTCCGAGGACGCGGCGGCAGAATCCGCCGAGCCCGTCGTCGTCGAGGTCTGGCACCTGCAGCGCC
>NZ_LSIX01000554.1:0-5708 GCF_001556475.1 Methylobacterium sp. CCH5-D2
TTGAGGTCGCCGGGCTCGTCGGTCCCCGCGCCAGCGTGGTCGAGTACGGCAGCGGGGCGAGCCGCAAGGTGCGCACCCTGCTCGACGCCCTCGACCGGCCGGCCCGCTACCTCGCCCTCGACATCTCCCGCGACTACCTCGCGGCCTCGGTCGCCCGGCTGGCACCGGACTATCCCGCGGTCGCGATGACGCCGGTCTGCGCCGATTACGGCGGCCCGGTGCGCCTGCCCGTCAGGCTCGACGACGGGCCGGTGCTGGGCTTCTTTCCCGGCACCAGCATCGGCAACTTCGCGCCCGATGCAGCGCAGGGTCTGCTCGCCCGCATCCGCGACACGCTCGGGCCCTCGCGCCTCCTCGTCGGAGTCGACCCGACCCGGGACGAGGCCCGGCTCTACCGGAGCTACGGCGGCGACCTGATGGCCGCGTTCCACCGCAACATCCTGGTGCGGATGCGGCGCGAACTCGGCGCGGATCTCGACCCGGAGGGCTTCGCCCACGCGGTGCGGGTCGAGCCCGAGCCGTTCCGGGTCGAGGCGCGCCTCGTCGCCCGGGGTGCGCAGACGATCCGGCTGGACGAGGACGCATTCGTCTTCGCGGACGGCGAGAGCGTCCGCACCGACACCTCGCACAAATACCCGCCCGACGCCTTCCGGGCGCTCGCCGAACGGGCCGGCTGGCGGCCGGAGCGCGTCTGGCTCGACCCGGACGGGCTGTTCAGCCTGCACCTGCTGCGGACCGAATGACGCAACCCTTGCGTGCATCGCTTCGGAAACTTGGCCGCACCGCGAAGCGCTGACTTCCGGACGACCCCTTCGTGCCGGTCCCGGCACGCCACCCCGAGGAGACACCAGCGATGGCTCTCGACACCCGCGCGATCTACATCACCGCGCTCAAGAACACCCACGCCCTGGAGATGCAGGCGCTTCAGATCATGGAGCGGCAGATCGAGCGGCTGGAGCGCTACCCCGAGATGGCCGACGCGCTGCGCCGCCACGTCGAGGAGACCCACGGCCAGCGCCAGCGGCTGGAGGAGGCGCTGGGCAGCCTGTCGGAGAGCCCCTCCACCATCAAGGAGGGCATCCTCGGCTTCGTCGGCAACATGATGGCGCTCGGCCACACCCCGGCCCAGGACGAGATCCTGAAGAACACCTACGCCAACCACGCCTTCGAGAACTTCGAGATCGCGGCCTACACCTCGCTCCTCACCATCGCGGACGCCGCCGGCCAGGGCGCGCACAACGCCGGCTTCCAGCAATCGCTGCGCGAGGAGCAGGCGATGGCCCAGCGGGTGAACGAGCTGATCCAGCCGACGACGCTGCGCTACATCGAGCTGACCACTGCGGGCGAGAAGGCCGACCGGTGAGCGTGCTCGGGGGGACCACGCGGCGGCCGCCGCTGGCGCGGCAGGTCGTCGTCGTCACCGGCGCGTCGAGCGGCATCGGGCTCGCCACCGCCCGGATGGCGGCGGCGCGGGGCGCGCGGGTGGTGCTCGCCGCCCGCAGCGCCGACGCGCTCGCCGAGATCCGCGCCGGGATCGAGGCCGCCGGGGGACAGGCGATCGACGTGCCGGCCGATGTCGGCGTGCGGGAGGATGTGGAGCGGATCGCGGCCCGCGCGGTCGAGGCCTTCGGCGGCTTCGACACCTGGGTCAACGTCGCGGGGCTGACGATCTACGGGCCGCTGGGCGCGGTCAGCGACGCCGACCACGAGCGCCTGCTCCGGACCAACCTCTGGGGCACGGTGCTGGGCTCGCTGGTCGCCGTCGATCATTTCCGCAGCCGCGGCGGGGGCGGGCTGATCAATCTCGGCAGCGTCGCCTCCGACCTGCCCTTCCCGTTCCAGGGCATGTACGTGGCGAGCAAGCATGCGGTGAAGGGCTTCACCGACGCGCTGCGCATGGAACTGCTGCAGGAGGGGCTGCCAATCTCCGTCACCCTGGTGAAGCCGGCCTCGGTCGACACCCCCCTGCCCCAGCGCGCCCGCAACTACATGGAGCGCGAGCCGACCCTGCCGCCACCGGTCTACGCGCCGGAGGTGGTGGCCCGCGCCATCCTGCACGCGGCCGTGCATCCGCAGCGGGACATCTATATCGGCGGCGCCGCCAAGCTGATGGCCGCCACCAAGGAGTTCGCACCCGGCGCCTTCGACTACCTCGCCCCCGCGATCACCGCCTTCCAGAAGCGATCGCGGCCGCCGGAGCATCCGGAAGGCGCCCTGCACGCGCCCGTCCGGGCCGGGGAGGTGCGCGGCGGGCAAGGGGCTCTGGTGCTGAACTCCAGCGCCTACACCCGGGCGAGCCTGCACCCGCTGGCACTCACCGGGCTCGCGGCGGCGGGGCTCGCGCTCGGCGCCGCGACACTGCTGGGGGCCCGTCCGCGGCGGCGGCGCTGAATGGCGGCCGATCCCGCGCCGGCGCCCGACCCATTCGGCGCTCCCGCCCCGCGCCGCTTCCTCGACCTGCCGGGCTTCCCGCGCATCGCCTACGCGGAGGCCGGCGCCGGGCCGCCGCTGATCCTCGTGCACGGCGCCCTGGTGACGCTCGACGACATGTGGCTCGGGCCGATGGCCGCGCTCGCCCGGCACTTCCGGGTCGTGGCGATCGACCGGCCCGGCCACGGCGAGAGCGGGCACGGCCGGCCCGCGGACGCCTCGCTCTGGCGGCAGGCCGACCTCGTTCTGGCCGTCGCCGACGCGCTCTCGCTGGAGCGCCCGGTCGTGGCCGGGCACTCCTTCGGCGGGGCGGTGGCGCTCGCCTGCGGGCTCGCAGCGCCCGAGCGGATCCGCGGCGTCGTGGCGATCGCGCCGATCGCCTTCCCGGAGCCCAGGCTGGAGCAGGTGCTGTTCGGGCCGCGCGCGGTGCCCGTCGTCGGACCGCCGCTCTCGCGGGCGCTCGCCCCGGCGGACGCGGTGCTGCTGCCGCTGCTCTGGCGGGCCCTGTTCCTGCCCCGCGCCATGCCGGAGACCTTCGCGCGTCGCTTCCCATTCGCCCTCGCGGGCCGGCCGGACCGGCTGGTCGCGGACGGCGAGAACGCCAACCTGCTCTGGACCGACCTCGCCCGCAGCGCGGCGCTCTACCCGCTCTGCCGGGCGCCGGTCCACATCCTGTCGGGCAGCGGCGACATCGTCACCAACCAGACGCTGCACGGGCGCGGCGCCGCCCTGCTGATCCCGGGCGCGCGCCTGCACTGGCTGCGGGGCGAGGGCCACATGCTCCACCATTTCCGACAGGACGCGGTGGTAGAGGCGGCGCTGGCGATCGCCGCATAGGGTCCTGGGATCCCAAAGGGCCCGAGGCCCTTTCGGCGCCTCAAGGCGCTGCAGGCGGGGTCCGGGGCGCGCAGCCCCGGGATCGGCTTCTCCGACCCGGCAAAGCCGGGTCGGAGAAGCCGAATGCAGGGTTCCACCCTGCACCCGCGAAAGGCCTCGGGCCTTTCGAAACCGGGACTTCACGCCGCTTCCAACGCGGGCGTCTCCAAATCGTCGGCCGGGCCGAAGAACTCGTAGCGGATCCGCTCCGCCGGGACGCCGCGGGCGGCGAGTCCGTGCGTCAGGGCCGCCAGGAAGGGCTTCGGCCCGCACAGGTAGAAGGTCGCCCCCGCGGGCGCGGCCTCGGCGAGCCAGCCGGCCGTGATCAGCCCCCGGTGCTCGTCGGCCCCGAGCGGCGCATCAGCCGCCAGACCCTCGTAGAAGGTCGCGAGCGTGAGGCCCGGCGCCCGCTCGACCAGGGCCCGCAGCTCCGCCGCGAAGGCGTGGCTGCCGCGGTCCCGGGTGCCGTGCGCCCAGAGGACCGGGCGCGCGGGGGTCTCCGCGGCCAGCGTCTCGGCCATGCTCAGCAGCGGGGTCAGGCCGACGCCGCCGCTCGCCAGCACCACCGGGCCCTCGCCCTCCAGCACGAACTCGCCCGCGGGCGCTGCCACCGCCAGCACCGTGCCGGTCCCCGCCTCGGCATGCAGCCAGTTCGAGACGATGCCCTCCGGCAGGCCCGTCCGACGCTCGCGCTTCACGCTGATCCGGTAGGCCCGCGCGTTCGGCGCGCAGGAGATCGAGTAGTTGCGCGTCAGGGTGGGCCCGCCCGGCAGCGCGACGCGGAAGCCCAGATACTGCCCCGGCCGGTGCGGCATCACCGGCCCGCCATCCGCCGGCACCAGCCAGAACGAGCGCACCTCCGCGCTCTCGTCGCGCACGGATTCCACCCGGAAGGCCCGCCAGCCGGTCCAGCCGCCAGGCGCCGCCGCGTGCGCCCGGTAGAGTGCCGCCTCGCGCCCGATCAGGATCTCGGCCAGGCACCAGTAGGCCTCGCCCCAGGCGGCGCAGATCTCGGGCGTCGCCGCCTCGCCCAGCACGTCGCGGATCGCCGCCAGCAGCGCGTCGGCGACGTGCGGATAGTGCTCGGGCAGGATGTTGAGCGCGACGTGCTTCTGGGCGATGCGCTCGACCGCTCCACCCAGTACGCCGAGGTCGTCGATGTGGCGCGCGTAGGCCAGCACGGCCTGGGCGAGCGCCTTCGGCTGCGAGCCGGTCTCGCCGTGATGCGACTGGTTGAACAGGTCGCGGATCTCGGGATTCTCGAACAGGCGCTCGTACATGCGGCGGGTGATGGCGAGGCCGTGGGCCTCCAGGGCCGGCACGGTGGCCTTGATCAGCGCGACGGTGGCGGGTTCGAGGGGCTCGGGCATGGTCGCCTCAGAAGGTGCATCGACGATGCATCTTTAAGGACCGCGTCAGGGGCGTGCAAGACAAAGGTGTACCGATGATGTATCTTTTCGGCGTCCGGATCCCCGCATGCGCCTGACCCGCTACACCGACTACGCCCTGCGCACCCTGATCTATCTCGGGCTGAACGAGCCGCGGCAGAGCTCGATCGGCGAGATCGCGCGCGCCTACGGCATCTCGGAGAACCACCTGACCAAGGTGGTGCACCAGCTCGGCCGGCTCGGGCTGGTCCGCACGATCCGGGGCCGGGGCGGGGGCCTGAGGCTGGCGCTCGACCCCGCCGAGATCGTGGTCGGCGCGGTGGTGCGGCAGACCGAGGAGGATCTGGCGCTGGTCGCGTGCTTCGCGGGCGGCGCCTGCGCGATCACGCCGTCCTGCCGGCTGC
Source organism: Methylobacterium sp. CCH5-D2 (assembly GCF_001556475.1). Taxonomy (NCBI): domain Bacteria; kingdom Pseudomonadati; phylum Pseudomonadota; class Alphaproteobacteria; order Hyphomicrobiales; family Methylobacteriaceae; genus Methylobacterium; species Methylobacterium sp. CCH5-D2. The sequence continues at coordinate 5,099 of NZ_LSIX01000554.1, forward strand.
GGCGGGCGCTGGGCGAGGCGCTGGCCGCCTTCCTCGCCGTGCTCGACGGCTACACCCTGGCCGACCTCCTGGGGGGCGGCGACGGGGCGGCGGTCGCACTGATGCTGGGATTGGCACCGCCGGAGCCGGTGTGATCCGCTAATCGAGGCAGAGCCGGAAATAGAGCTGTCGCACCCGCTCCATGGCCTCCCGGTCCTCGCCCCGGGCGGGGCTCAGAAGCTCCGGGCCATCGGGCACGCGGCCGAAGGAGGCCCCGGCGAGATCGGCCACGAAGCCGCGCGGCCCTCCGTAGAGCCCCTGCCGGTTCCTGACGTCGACCGAGCCGCAGATTGCCCCGCCCTCGGCCCGGCGCAGCTCGGTGACCCGCGCCTCCGGGCTGTTCAGGTTCCGCCCGACCAGATCGAGCACCGCGCGGGTGTCCGCGGGCCCGATCCGGGCTCCGGAGCCGTCCTCGACGGTCTGGCCGCGGGCGGTCGCGGGCAAGCCGAGACCCGCGCTCAAGACGAGCAGCGTGACGGCGAGTGCGGCGCGCTTCATCGTGATCCTCCCCGTTCGGCCGGATTCTCGGCGAGCACCTCGGCATCCGCAAGCCGCGGGCGGCATCGTGTCC
>NZ_LSIX01000555.1:0-300 GCF_001556475.1 Methylobacterium sp. CCH5-D2
CGTCCGACCTCACCCTTATCAGGGGTGCGCTCTAACCACCTGAGCTACAGGCCCGAGCTGGTCGTCTGATCGGCAGCCGCTCTGGTGAGCCGCGCCGCAGCGATCCGCTTGTCCGGATGAGAAAGAGAAACGAGGACGGCGACGTCCCGCCAAATGGGTCCTGACTGGACCCTGTATCTAATGATCTTCGAGGGGTTGAGCGGATGCTCAGCGGGTTGACCGAGGCCAACCACACCCGAAGAAGAATCCTTAGAAAGGAGGTGATCCAGCCGCAGGTTCCCCTACGGCTACCTTGTTACG
>NZ_LSIX01000556.1:0-9932 GCF_001556475.1 Methylobacterium sp. CCH5-D2
CGCCTGGTAGGCGAGCCGCTCGCTCCGCTGCCGATCCCGCCGAGCCTTCTGGGGCCCGCGCGCCGCACCCTGGAGAGGCCCCCGTCGATGGCGTTCCTTGCCCTGCGAGGCCGTATGATCCGAGACGAATGGTCCGCGCGGGCGGCACGCCTGTCCGAGCGATCGGGCGCGGCCGCGGTCGAATTCGCGCTCGTGGCCCCCCTGCTCGTGGCGCTGCTTCTCGGCATCGTCGCCTTCGGCTCGTTCCTGGGCTTCGCGCACGGCCTGCAGAGCATCGCGAGCGAGGCCGCCAGAGCGGCGATCGCCGGCCTCGATTCGGCCGAGCGCGTTGCGCTCGCCACCGAGGCGGCCCGGCGCGGTCTTGCCGCGAACCCGCTCCTGACCGGCGGCGCGATCACGATCGCGGCCGGGCCGGACATGTCCGATCCTGACCTGTTCACCGTCACGCTGCGCAGCGACCTCAACGCCACGCTGCTCAACCTGATCCCGCAGCAGATCCCGGTGCCGCGCACGCTCGTGCGCACCGCCAGCCTCCGCCGCGGCGGATTGTGAGGACGCCCATGCCCCTGCACCTGCCCGCCGTCGTCGCGGGTTGGCGAGCGGTCGCCCGCCGCAAACCCGCCGTCTGGGTCGCGACGCGGCTTCGCGCATTGGTCCGGGACCTGCGGCGCGACTGCCGCGGCAGCGTGCTCGTGGTGACGGCCGCGGGCGCCCTGGCCGTCATGGCGCTGGCGAGTATCGGCATCGATCTCGGTGGCATCGCGCTGGCGCGCCGCCGCGCTCAAGGTGCGGTCGATCTCGCGGTCCTTGTGGCCGCCTCGAACCTGGCTCAGGCCGAACCCCTTGCGCGCCGCTCGCTCGCAGATAACGGTTATGGCCATGAGGGCTCCGTCACCGTGAGCCTCGGCCTCTACCGGGCTGACGCGGCCGTGGATGCCGCCACGCGCTTCACGGCTGGCCTCCCCTCCGGCAACGCGGTACGCGTCTCCATGCAGACCGGGGTGCGGACACATCTCGGGCAGTTCGTCGGCCTGCCGCGGACAATCCCTGTTGCGGTAACGGGGACCGCTGCGCAGGCGCAGTTCGCCGCCCTGACCATCGGCTCCGGAGCCGCCTCCCTCGACGCAGGCATCGGCAACGCGGTGCTCGGCGCCATGCTCGGCACCCGGCTGTCGCTGACCACTCTGGACTACACCGCGCTTCTCTCGACCAGGGTCGACGCGTTGCGCTTTCTCGACGCGCTGGCGGCTAGCCTCGGGCGACCGGTCGGGCGCTACGCGGAGATTTTGCAGGCGCGGGCCAGCATGGGGCAGATTGTCGGTGCCTTGCGAGTCGCGGCGCAGGGCGAGGCGAACGCTGCGCCGGCGCTCGCCGCGCTCGGCACTGTCCTGAGCGGTCTTGCGGGCTCGGCCAGCTCGGCCGCCACGGTGCCGGTCGCGCGGATCGCCGATCTGGGCGCCGCCATACACCTGTCGATGGAGCCCAGCTCCAAGGGGCCGCCCCTCGGCCTACTCGACCTGATCGCGAATGCGGCGAACCTCGGAAACGGTCAGCGCCCGGTCTCGGTCGATCTCGGAGCGAGCGTGCCCGGCCTACTCTCGGCGCGCCTGACCCTCGCGATGGGTGAACGTCGGCAGAATTCGGGCTGGGCGCGGCCGGGAGGCTTGGAGGCCTCCGTCCACACGGCACAGGTCCGGCTCCTGCTAGAGGTCGCGCTCGCCGCCCCGCTCGGTCTTGGCAGCCTCAACCTGCCCCTCTACGTCGAGGTCGCCCCGGGGCGAGCGACGCTGCGCGCGCTGACCTGCCCCTGGTCGGACAGAAGGGAGCGCCGCGTTGGCGTCGACGCGCAGCCGGGCCTGCTCACCCTGGCGGTTGCGGACATGCCGCGCTCGTCCGTCGTGCTCGGAGGGCCAGGCCCCGACCTGACCCGCGCCGCGATCCTGCTAAGCCTGCCGGCGGTCTCGGTGACAGCGCAGGGCCGCACCGATCTCGCTGCGTCGGCAGCCCAGAGCATAACCTTCACGGACGGTGACATCGCCCGGGGCGCGACGCGCCGCGTCGCCAGTACGGGGCTCGCGCGATCGCTTACCAGCAGCTTGCTGTGGAGCTTGAAGCTCAGCATCGCTGGAGCGGATCCGGGGCTGATGGTGCTCTTGAAGCCCCTCCTCGGACCGACGCTCACGGCGGTCGCCCCCTCGATCGACGGCATTCTCGACGGTGTGCTGCGTACAGTCGGCGTACACGTGGGGTACGTGGACGTGACTATCCCTGACACCGTCTGCGACGGTGCTGTGCTAGTGCAGTAGCCAAACCGCTCAGGCGTTTGCTGATTGTGATGCGCAACAGTCTCAGGGTCGTAAGCAGACCTTCTCAACTTCGAAGATGAATGTCCGAAATCCACCCCACCCAGACGTAAGACCCTATCTCATCAACAGCCTCGAAGCGGACCTTTCCAGGGTCCGCAACGGGTCGGGAGCGGCGGTTCAGCATCTCCCGACGGAGTGTCAGCACATGGCGCACAGCCGAACAAGCGGTGTGCGAACTCCTGCCCCCTTGCAGACTTTCAACTGTGCCGACCCAGACGTCTGCTCGTTACGAAGAAGCGGACCTGTCTGCGGCGGGCATGACATCAGCAGGTTCGGGTACAGGAGTGTAGCCGTCAAACCGGGCTGGAAGGTTGTCGATCTCGACGGTGACATCCTTATGTGGCGGCACCCGTGAAGCCTGCTGGACCGCGAGCCGGCTACGCGCTCGGCGCTCTCGTCGGCGGTCATCGGGCCGCGCACGCCCGAACAGCTCGACAGCTATCTCGGGGGCCGAAGGTGGTCCTCGATAATACGACGCTCGATGCCATCGAGCCACCGGGCACCGACGTAGCCCCGCTGTGATTGTCGGGCTACGCACCTCCGTCGATTGAGCAAACCGCGCTGCGCCGTCGCCCCGTTTCCCAGCGAGCGGCAGCCTGACCACGCTGTCAGCCTAACGGATCCTGGCGGGTCCATCCGCATAGGGTCCTAAGCTATCAAGAAGGCTTTCCGAACTCGGATGCGAGCCCGTCGAACGCAGCGTGCAGGAAGGAGTCCACCGGCCGATCTCCACCCGCCTGTATCCACGCCTCAATTGCCAGACGCATGGCGCCAAGCGAGGCCATCGCGACGAGTCGTAGGGTTGCGCCACGGTCAGGATCCGGCCATCGCTCCATAAGCGTCGCATACAAAGCCTGCTCATGCAGGCCATAGGTCGCCTGCTTACGCGCCTTGAGAGTTTCGCTGGACCGCAGAACTCGGTCGATGCTGATGAATTCCTGGGTCCGAAAGCCATCGGATAGTATCAGCATGGCATCGCGGACCACCTCCACTGGTCCCTTTCCGGCAGGCTGTGCTAGGACAGCCTTGCGAAGGGATGCGCTGAACCCCCGCAACTGCCAATCCAGAAGGATCTCCTCCTTCGACTTGAAGTAGTGGAAGAAAGTCCGACGTGAAATTCCGGCGCCCTCGGCGATGGCGTCGAGGGTCGTCGCCTCATAGCCGTTCCGGCTGAAGAGCCTCAGGCCAGTTTCCGCGATCCGCTCCAGCGTTTCCTGGCGCTTACGCGCGCGCACGCCACTCGGCTTCGATGACACGATGTCCATGCCCGCGTTCTGGCATGCGATTCCGCACATACAAAGCTGCACTCGGTGCGAGAATATTTTTGCATCGAGTGCGATTTGGCCTTGGGCAAGGGGAAAAAACCCAGATGTCTGATTGGGCGTTGAAGGACCTGCCGTCCCAGTCGGAACGGGTTGCAATCGTGACCGGGACAGGGGGCCTCGGGTTCGAGGATGCGCTCGCACTGACGCAGGCGGGCGCTGAGGTCATCGTCGCCGGGCGAAACCCGACTAGGGGTGCACAGGCCATCGCGGCGATACGCCAGAAGTCGCCGGACGGCAGGGTCCGCTTCGAGCTTCTCGACCTGGCAAGCCTTGCTTCGATTGCCGCCTTCGCTGAGCGCATGGTGGGCGACCTAAAGGGCGTCGACCTGCTGATCAACAATGCCGCGGTGATGAAACCGCCGACGCGCAAGACATCAAGCGATGGTTACGAGTTGCAGTTCGCCACGAACTACCTCGGACACTTTGCGCTCACCGCCCACCTGCTACCTTTACTGCGGCGGGGGCGCGAGCCCCGCGTGGTCACGCTGTCGAGCGTGGCGGCACGCAGCGGCCGCATCGACTTCGACGACCTGCAGGCGGAGCGCGCTTATCGCCCGATGGCGGCCTACAGCCAGTCGAAGCTCGCGTGCCTGATGTTCGCGCTCGAACTGCGGCGGCGCAGCGACGCGAACGGCTGGGGGATAACCAGCCTTGCCGCGCATCCGGGGATCTCGCGGACGGACTTGTTGCCGAACGGCTCGGGTCGCCGGAGCTTCGCCGGCGTCATGCGGACCTACCTGTGGTTTATGTTCCAGCCGGCGGCGCAGGGAGCCCTGCCGACCCTGTATGCCGCGTCATCGCCGCTCGCGTCGGGCGGGGGATACTATGGCCCGACGCGTTTGGGCGAGACCCGCGGCCCGCCCGGCCCTGCCGCCATTCCGGCCCAAGCCCGGGACGAGGCCATTGCGGCTCGGTTGTGGACCGAGGCCGAACGGCTGTCCGGCGCTGCTTTCCAATAGGTCCTGGTCATTGGGCGAGCCGTCCCAATCAAACGTCGACCAGCACAGGAGCCGCCGGATGCCGGGATCGAGATGGTGGCTGCCATGGGCCGCGATCCTGGCTGGGTTGTTGGTGGGACTGCCGGCGGGGCCGGCCTCCGCTCAGACGCCCTCGGCGCAGGACATCGTCGGCGTGTGGGCCGAGGACGACGGCCAGCTCAAGTTCGAAGTCTATGAGGTGGACGAGACCTACGAGGCCCGCATCATCCATAGCGCACGCGTCATGGAAGCCGACGGCAGGACCTCCCGGGCCAATACCCTGAACCCGGATCCGGCCCTGCGTGGCCGCAACCTGCGAGGCACGGTCATCCTGTCCGGCCTGAGATGGGATCAGGAAGGCCGGCGCCGGGAAGGAGGGAGTCTCTACGACGGCTCGTCCGGTCGTACCTACTCGGCATATGTCTCGCTGGTAAACAGGCACATGGAGTTGCGTGGGTACCTCGGTATCCCGCTTCTCGGCCAAACGATCATCCTGCGCCGGGCACGGTAGGACGCCTCGACGAACCCGATCCCAACGATCCCATGCACATGGCCCTGCCCCGGCCATCCCAGAACGCCTCCCACCCGGATGGAAACGATGACGAACGGCTCGCTTACGTTCTGGATCGTCATCGCCGCCGCCAGCGCCGCGTTCGGCGCCCTGTATGGCATCCTGTTCCACGAGGGGCCGGCCGTGCTCGGCGTGACGTACGGCACGTGCATCGGCGTCCTCGCCATCGCCTACGAGCGCGGTGCCCTGTTCCCGCGGTACACGACCTGCCTGCGGCGACTGCCCTCCCTGGCGTACTTCGCAGCGGCGGAGATCAGCCTGCTTCTCGTGATCGTCGTAGGAATGTCCGCGACGGGCCTCGTGGTCCGAGCCCTGGGGCTGACGGACAAGAGCCTGACCGAGCTCGTGACACCCCGGCTCCAGGCCGTGCTCTACGCGATGGCGGTGTCGGCCCTCCTCATCGGCGTGCTGCGCGTGCGTGACCTGATCGGAAGCAGGACGTTCACCAACCTGATCCTCGGACGCTATCACCGCCCGCGAAGCGAGGAGCGCATCTTCCTGTTCCTCGACCTCGTCGGTTCGACCACCTATGCGGAGAAGCACGGGGACTTCGCGGCGCAGGAACTGCTGAAAGACGTCTTCGAGACGATTGCCGAACCGATTCGCCGGCACCGCGGTCAGATCGACGATTACATTGGCGATCAGGTGATCATATCATGGCCGCTGATGCAGGGCGTCGAGCGGGCGAGGTGCATCGACTGCGTCTTCGCGATCCGAAAAACGCTCCGCGATGACCGTGACCGATGGACAAAAAGGTTCGGACTTGTCCCGGAACTTCGCGCGGCTCTGCATGGCGGCAGTGTCGTCACGGCCGAGATAGGCGTCGACCGGCACAAGATCGCCTACTTCGGCGACGTCATGAACGCGACCGCCCGATTGGAAGGCCTGTGCCGGGAGACGAAGCGGTCCGTGCTCGTTTCGGAAGCCGTCCTTTCCAGAATCCCCGTGCTCCCGGACGGCATCGAAGCGGAAGCCTTGGGGCAGTATGCCCTGAGGGGGCGCAGCGGGGAGATGGCCGTGCATGCGCTCGTCGAACGGCGGAGGCTCGCGGTCGTCGGCGAGGTTGTCGGCCGCCCTCTTCAGGGATCCGGAGCAGACGCTTTCCATCGCTTGTCATGAGCGAGGCATGGCGTCGGCACTTCCGGATGGCGGCCAAACACCCATCGACGTCCGTAGAGGTGCCAAACACGAGCCGCCAGGGTCCATCCCGATCAACCTGCCCATCAATCATCGCGAGACCTTCATGAACACCATTGCCGATGTCGCGAAACGTTCATGTGCTCTCCCGGAGCCGAGCTCCCGCGGCCTCAGCCGCCGCCGCTTCTGCGCGATGGCCCTGGCGGCGAGTGCTGGAGCCTGGCTCGCGCCTCTTCCGGCAGGGGCCCTGCCTTCGTCCGCCGAGGCACGGTTCATCGACTTCGAATGGGTCGACCCCTCGCGTCAGCGCGCGGTGCCGGCCCGGCTCTACTGGCCCGCCACCTCCAACATAAAGGGACCGATCCCGCTGATCGTCTTTTCTCATGGGCTCGGCGGCACGCGAAAAGGCTACAGCTACCTCGGCGAGGGATGGTCGGCTCGCGGGACCGCCAGCCTGCATATCCAGCATGTCGGCAGCGACCAGACTCTTTGGGAGGGTAACCCGCTCCTGCTTCTCGACCGCCTCGACGGCGCGGCGGACGAGCGCGAGGCCATCGAGCGGACCCGGGACGTGAGTTTCGGCCTCGACCGACTGCTCAGCCGTGACAGTCCCTTCCATGCCGCCATCGACCGGAAACGCATCGTCGCGGCCGGCCACTCCTACGGGGCGAACACCACCCTGATCCTCACCGGCGCCCAAGTGATCCGGGACGGGAAACCCGTCGGGCACAGGGACCCGCGCTTCACGGCGAGCATCGTCATATCGGCACCGCCCTTCTACGGCGAGGCCGACCTCGCCGCGGTCCTTGCCTCGGTGAATGTCCCCACCCTCCACGTGACCACGACGGAAGACACGATCCGCATACCCGGCCGCTATTCCCCGGTGCAGGACCGCGTCGATGTCTTCAACGCCGTTCCCACGGCGCAGAAGGCCCTCGTCGTGTTCCAGGGTGGTTCGCACAGCGTCTTCACCGACCGCTCCCTCCGGAACGGCGGGCCGCTGAACCCCTTGGTCAAGCGTGCGACGGCGGAGGCGGGCTTGGCGTTCCTCGACCTCGTCCACCGCTCCGATCCGGTTCCAATGGAGAATTGGAGCGCGACGTGGAAGCCGATCCTGGCCGCGGCACCAGTGCTTTTCCCGGTGCTGCCGAGGCAGGTGGACCGCAGACGACGCACCTGATGCCCGCACTCGCATCACCGCGCGGCGGGATCGCCTGAGCGATCTGTCCCGCGGCTCGAAAAGCTACGGCAGAGACCGGTTCGAGGGTGTTGTGGCCGCCGGGACTTGCCACTCCATGCCAATGGCAGCTTTCGGAGGCTAAGCGGCCATTCCGAGGGCTCTGTTTGAAAGGCCGCTTATGGCGCACAGCCGAACAATCGCCGTGCGAACTCCTGACCCCTTGCAGACATTCGAGCCGCCTCCGCCGAAGGTCCGGATGGGGTGGGAAGGCGACATCGACGTGCGTCTGCGTGTCGGACCGCTTCGCCTCCGGGAGCGGGCCTTCATCCGTGATGCCGAACCCACTGCGTGAAGAGGTCCGGTCCCGGCGCAGCCGGCAGCCTGTCCCGCAGCCGGATCGTCTGCTCCTGGCGGAACTCGGACGGGCTCAGGCCGAACGCGCGGCGGAAGCTGCGGCTGATCTGGACGCCGCTGCCGAAACCGTAGCGCTCGCCGATCTCCGCGATCGTGCCGGGCGCACCGCCCAGAAGGTCCCGCCGCAGGGCCTGCAAGCGACGCTCCCAGATCACCCGTGCCACCCCGCCGTAGGGCTGGAAGGCGCGAAACAGCGTCGAGCGCGAGACGCCCATGGCATGGCAGACGCTGTCCGGGGTCAGTGTCGGCGCGGCGAGGTTGGCCTCGATGTAGCGCCTGGCCCGGCGGACGAGGGCGTGCGCGAGTGGCTCGCGAGCGCGCGCGATCAGCTCGGCCGTGGGGGCGAGGCAGGCCGCGAGCATATGCACGGTGACGCGCGCCACGTCGGCCGCCGCCGCCCGCCGCAACGTCCCGGCTTGGTCGGCGAGGTCCAGCATGTGGTCGCGCATCAGGCTGCCCGCGCCGTCGTAGAGGACGCGCCCGTGCAGGCCGTCGAGGCCCGGCAACGCTTCGGCGAGGAGATCGCGCGGCAGGCTCAGGATCACGGATCCCCGCTCCGGTGCGGTCGCACGCCGATGCGTCTGCGTGACATCGTTCAGCGTGATGGCGCCGGCCGGCACGCGCAACTCGCGCTCGCCCGAGGTCAGGCGCTGGGCATGGTGGCTCAAGTGCAGCACGACGTGGTCGAGGCCGTCGCGCCGGACCTGCGCCGACGAGCGGGCGACCGCCTGGGGTGAGGCGTCCATCACGTGCACGAGCATCTCGTCCACGCGCACGGTGCGCAGCTGGGCCGAGAAGCCGGCCGGATCGGCGCTGAGGTCGTGGGTCAGGCCGATGAGCGCGCGCCACGCCTCGAAGCGCTGGTGCGGCGGGAGCAGGTCCGTCGAGAAGGACGCCTGCGCGCAGAACGTCCTGTCCGCCTCGGGCTGTTCGCCGGCCTCTCGCTGCCCCCCACTCAAGCCGCCTCCTCAATGCTGTTTGCTGGTCGAGACCGCTGGCCGACCGCAAATACGGTATCTCAGCCGAGAACCCAGACCCTGCCCGGCATCAACGGCATGCAACTGCGCTGGGTCGTCTTGTCCACACAATCTTCGCGCGACCCGAGCTGACTACACGCTTAAATTGCAAACGACGAGGCGTGACTTCAGGGCAACACGACCTTGCTTGGTCGCTACACGCGGTGGATTGGGACGCTCGGTTAAGGCGGTCCGTGAAGAAATCGATAAAATCGAATGCTCTGAGCGCTGCTGAGCCGAGCCGAGCACTGTTCGAGCCAGCGCCTGTCTGGATTTGTCGCAGAGGGCCGACGTGGCTGATTTCACTGTATCGAACACGAGCGACAGCGGTGCGGGCTCGCTGCGTCAGGCCATCATCAGCGCCAATGCGGAAACTGGTGCAAGCACCATCACTTTCGCCGCGGGGTTAGCCAGGCAGACCATCATCGTCGGCAGCACGCCTCTGCCTGCCATCAAATCCGACATCACCATCGACGGCGCCAATGCGCCCGGCCTGACGATCAGCGGTGGCAACGCGAACCGCGTCTTCTTCGTGCTGTCGGGCACGGTGGCGATCCAGAACCTCACCATCGCAGACGGCAAGGCGACCGGCGGCCAAGGAAGCGGCGGCGGTATGGGCGCCGGTGGCGCGATCTTCGTCAATACCGGCACCACCACCGTCACCAACGTCAGCTTTGCCAACAACACGGCTGTCGGGGGGGTGGGCACAGGTAACATTGGGGCCGGCGGCGGAGGTCTTGGGGGTAACGGTGGTTCACTAACAAGTGGCGGCATCGGCGGCGGCGGCGGCTACAGCGGCGGCGGCGGCGGCGGCGGCAGTTTCAACTCCTCTGGTGGGTCTGGTGGAGCCGGACCCGGCGGCGCTGGAGGAGCCGGCGGCGGCACTGGACGCAATGGTAATAGCGCAACGGCGACCGGCGGCGGCTCGGGCGGACTTGGCTCTGGA
>NZ_LSIX01000557.1:0-2124 GCF_001556475.1 Methylobacterium sp. CCH5-D2
AGGTCACCATGAAGCCCAGGGCCCACAGCATCGGCACCTCGAAGCGGATGCGCCCGCCATAGAGCGTGAACAGCCAGTTGAAGACCTTCACGCCGGTCGGCACCGCGATGATCATCGTGGTGATGCCGAAGAACGCGTTCACGTCGGCGCCCGCGCCCATGGTGAAGAAGTGGTGCAGCCAGACCATGAAGGAGAGGATGCAGATGCCCATGGTGGCCATGACCATCGATCTGTAGCCGAACAGGGGCTTGCCCGAGAACGTGGCGATGATCTCGGAGAACACGCCGAAGGCCGGCAGGATCAGGATGTAGACCTCCGGATGTCCCCAGGCCCAGATGAGGTTGATGTACATCATCGGGTTGCCGCCGCCGTCGTTGGTGAAGAAGTGGAAGCCGAGATAGCGGTCCAGCATCAGCATCCCGAGGGTGGCGGTGAGGATCGGGAAGGCTGCGACGATGAGCAGGTTCGAGGCGAGCGCGGTCCAGCAGAACACGGGCATCCGGCTGTAGCCCATGCCGGGCGCGCGCAGCTTGAGGATCGTGGTGGTGAGGTTGATGCCCGACAGGAGCGTGCCGACGCCCGAGATCTGCAGCGCGACGAGGTAGTAGTCGACCCCGACATCCGGCGAGTAGGCGAGTTCGGAGAGCGGCGGGTAGGCGAGCCAGCCGGTCCGGGCGAACGCGCCGATCACGAGCGACATGTTGACGAGCAGGACGCCCGAGGCCGTCAGCCAGAAGCCGACCGAGTTGAGCGTCGGGAAGGCGACGTCCCGCACCCCGAGCTGGAGCGGCAGCACGAAGTTCATCAGCCCGATGGTGAAGGTCATGGCCACGAAGAAGATCATGATCACGCCGTGGGCGGAGAAGATCTGGTCGTAGTGCTCGGGCGGCAGGTAGCCGGGCGCGCCCCCCGTCGCCAGCGCGAGCTGCGAGCGCATCATGATCGCGTCGGTGAAGCCGCGCAGCAGCATCACCAGGGCGAGGAGCACGTACATCACGCCGATCCGCTTGTGATCGACGCTGGTGATCCACTCGCGCCACAGATAGGGCCACCAGCCCTTCAGGGTCACGAGCGCCAGGACGCCGAGGATCACGACGACGACGAAGCCGCCCGCGAAGAGGGGGATCGGTTGGCCGAGCGGCAGCGCGCTCCAGGACAGCTTGCCGAGCATCACTTGTCTCCGCGCAGGTCCGCGGCCTGGCGCGGCGGCGCGCAGAGCAGGGCGGCGGACCGGGACATCCACGTCTTCAGGACCTGATCGAACAGGTTCGGCGCGACGCTCGCGAACGTGCGCGGCGGCTCCGCCTGGCTGGGCTTGGCCAGGGCCTCGTAGCCCGCGCGGTCGAGCCTGCCGTCCCCGGCCCGGACGCCGGCGACCCAGGCCTCGAAGGCGGCGGGCTCCTGGGCGAGGACGTCGAAGTGCATGCCCGAGAAGCCGCCGCCGCTGAACTGGGCCGAGAGGCCCCGATAGGTTCCCGGGCGGTCCGCCTGCAGGTGGAGGCGGGTCTCCATGCCCGCCATGGTGTAGATCTGGCTGCCGAGCTGGGGCACGAAGAAGGAGTTCATCACGCTGGCCGAGGTGAGGCGGAAGCTCAGCGGCGTGCCGGCCGGGACCACGAGGCGGTTGACCGTCGCGATGCCCTGCTCGGGGTAGAGGAACAGCCACTTCCAATCGAGCGAGACGACCTCGACCGCGAGGGGCTTTCGCGGGGCGGCGAGCGGGCGGGCGGGATCGAGGTCGTGGGTTGCGACCCAGGTCATGCCGCCGAGGAACAGGATGACGAGGGCGGGGATCGACCAGACCATGAACTCGATGCGGCCCGAGTAGGACCAGTCCGGCCTGTATCGGGCGCGCGCGTTCCGGCTGCGGAACCACCATGCGAAGGCGAGCGTGGCCAGGATGACCGGCACGACGATGGCCAGCATCACCGCGGTGGCGTTGAGCAGGATGGTGCGCTGCTGCAGGCCGATCGGCCCCTGCGGATCGAGCACGCCGGCGCAGCCGGAGAGGCAGAGGGCGAGGCCTAGCGTCGATCCGAGCGCGGCCGGCCTCCGGCCCCGGCTCGGAAGTCCGGCCCAGGCCGGTGCGTCCCCCCTCATCCGCAGACCTTTTCCCCTGATCCC
>NZ_LSIX01000558.1:0-9843 GCF_001556475.1 Methylobacterium sp. CCH5-D2
TCCCGCCGCGGCATGCGCCGCTCGGCGGACGCCCTCAAGGCGCCGACCTACGTCGAGGACAAGGATTCGGGCGAGCTGCGCCGTCCGCACCACATCGACCTGAAGACCGGCATGTACCGCGGCCGTCAGGTCCTGAAGGTCAAGTCGGCCGAGGCCTGAGCCCGGAAGACGTCCGGCGCGGCCGGGATCGCGGCCCCCGCGGGGGGCATCCCCGACGGGGATCAGGCGACCCGCCGCGCCGCCTCCGCGTAGAGCGAGGCGGCCCGCCGGGCCCGCTCCATCCGCGACGGCAGCAAGGTCGGGTCCGCGCCCGCCAGGAGCTGCGCCACGAAGCCGACCTGCGGCCGCGCGCTGCCCGGGCTTCTCGGATCCCAAGAGCCTGAACCGTTCTGTCCCGCGGACGAGCCGTCCGGCACGGGAACGACCGCGCGCGCCGTCTCGACCGGGGCACGCCGCTCCGCGCCGGTGGGTCGTACCGTTCCGGGACGCCGGCTTGGTTCGATCCGGGACATCGCCTCGCAACCCTCCGCGACCATGCCACGACAGGTGCAAGCGTTGAGCCAGCGTTAAGGTTTCGTCAACCTTTGCGTGGGCCGCGCCCAGGCAGGATGCAGGCGGATCCGGCGGATCCCCTTTCCCCGCCGTGCGGGAGAGGGCTTCGGCGACCTTGTCGTCGCCGGAGCGAGGCGGCAGCCGGACAAGGGGGCCTTGACGGAAGAGGCTCGTCCGGAGTCGCCCCCCCTCACCGCCGCTGCGGCTTCGCCCGCACCACCCACAGACACGACAGAGTGGCCGCGGGCCCCTCCCCGTACGCGTGGAGAGGGAGGAGCCTCATCCAGCGGGCGCTGGCCTGCCACCCGCCTCCCTACTTCTTCGCGAGCGCCTCGAGCCGCTCCTGCATCGCGAGCATCTGGCGCTTCAGCTCGTCCAGCTCGCCGCTGCTCGTCGCCGCCGCGGGAGGGTTGGCGGGCTTCGGCGGGGCCGGCGGCGCAGCCCCCGGCGTCGCGCCCGCGCTGAGGCCCGTGAACATCTTCATGGCGTCCCCGAAGAACGACATGTTGGTGCGCACCTGCTGCTCCAGCGCGTTCTGGAAGGCGGCCGGGCCGAAGCCGGTCCCGAAGCCGCCCGTGCCGAACTTCTCGCGCAGGCCTTCCTGGTCGCGGGCGAAATTCGCCATCGAGAACTCGAGGAAGCTCGGTACCATCGTGCGCATGCTGTCGCCGTAGAAGCGGATCAGCTGTCGCAGGAAGGCCACCGGCAGCAGGTTGTCGGCCCCGGCCTTATTCTCCTGCTCGAAGATGATCTGCGTCAGAACCGAGCGCGTGATGTCCTCGCTGGTGCGCGCGTCGTAGACGACGAAGTCCTCGCCGTTCTGCACCATGGTCGCGAGATCTTCGAGCGTGACGTAGGTCGAGGTGCCGGTGTGATAAAGGCGCCTGTTCGCGTACTTCTTGATGACGGTCTGATGGACCTTGACGCTGTCCGCCATCTCTGCGGCCTCTCCCGAACATGACGGTGCGGCCGGCTTCACGATGCGACCGCTTGCAGAACGTAAGGCTTTCATGCGGCGTCGAAAACCGCAATTCGGCACCTTTCCCGGCACAATCATGCATAACGCGCCGGCAAAGCCAACTTTCCGGCCCGCGCCGGTCGTCAGCGATGGCCCTTTGGGCGGCTTGACTTCGCCGTGCCCAGGCCCTTCATCCCATCAACGGACCCGAGTGCGGACACGTCTGAAGCCGCGCCGGCCGCCAGAGGAGAACGCAAGATGGCAGGCAGCGAGGAGATCGTCATCGTCGGCGCGGCGCGCACCCCGGTGGGCTCGTTCGGCGGCGCGTTCGGCAGCGTGCCCGCGCACGAACTCGGCAAGGTGGCGATCCAGGCCGCGCTGGAGCGGGCCAAGGTCTCGCCCGACGACGTGGACGAGGTGATCTTCGGCCAGGTGCTCACCGCGGGCGCCGGCCAGAACCCGGCCCGTCAGGCCGCCATCGCGGCCGGCATCCCCGAGAAGGCCACCGCCTGGGGGCTCAACCAGGTCTGCGGCTCCGGCCTGCGCACCGTCGCGATCGGCATGCAGCAGATCGCCAACGGCGACGCCACGGTGATCGTGGCCGGCGGCCAGGAATCGATGTCGCTCTCGCCCCACGCGCAGTACCTCCGCGGCGGCCAGAAGATGGGCGACGTCAAGCTCGTCGACACCATGATCAAGGACGGGCTCTGGGACGCCTTCAACGGCTACCACATGGGCACGACCGCCGAGAACGTGGCCCAGGCCTTCCAGCTCACCCGCGAGCAGCAGGACCAGTTCGCGACCCGCTCGCAGAACAAGGCCGAGGCCGCCCGCAAGGAGGGCCGCTTCAAGGAGGAGATCGCCCCCGTCACGGTGCCGGGCCGGAAGGGCGACACGGTCGTGGACACCGACGAGTACATCCGCGACGGCGCGACCGTCGAGGCGATGGCCAAGCT
Source organism: Methylobacterium sp. CCH5-D2 (assembly GCF_001556475.1). Classification (NCBI taxonomy): domain Bacteria; kingdom Pseudomonadati; phylum Pseudomonadota; class Alphaproteobacteria; order Hyphomicrobiales; family Methylobacteriaceae; genus Methylobacterium; species Methylobacterium sp. CCH5-D2. The sequence goes on from NZ_LSIX01000558.1 coordinate 2,467, forward strand.
CAAGCCCGCCTTCTCGAAGGACGGCACGGTCACGGCCGCCAACGCCTCGGGCCTCAACGACGGCGCGGCGGCGATCGTGCTGATGTCGGCCTCCGAGGCCGAGCGGCGCGGCCTCACACCGCTCGCCAAGATCAAGTCGTGGGCGACCGCGGGCGTGGATCCGAAGGTGATGGGCACCGGCCCGATCCCGGCCTCGCGCAAGGCCCTCGACAAGGCCGGCTGGAAGCCCTCCGACCTCGACCTGATCGAGGCCAACGAGGCCTTCGCCGCCCAGGCGCTCGCGGTGAACAAGGACATGGGCTGGGACGACGCCAAGGTGAACGTCAACGGCGGCGCCATCGCCATCGGCCACCCGATCGGCGCCTCGGGCGCGCGCGTCCTCGTGACCCTGCTGCACGAGATGAAGCGGCGCGACGCCAAGAAGGGGCTGGCCACCCTCTGCATCGGCGGCGGCATGGGCGTCGCCATGTGCCTCGAGCGGCCCTGATCGCCCACGGTTCCCGGCGGGGGCGGGACAAGCCGCCCCGCGCTGAAACGCTTTCAACCGGTTCTCAAGAATAAATTCGGTGCGCGGTCCGCGCGCGATGGGCAAGATGCGCCCATCGCGCGGGGGCACGCCGCCCCCGGTTGAGCGGCAATCCCAACAAGAACATCCGGAGGAAACCATGGCTCAAGGACGCGTCGCCCTCGTCACCGGCGGCACCCGCGGCATCGGCGCGGCGATCTCGAAGCGGCTGAAGGACAAGGGCTACCGGGTCGCCGCCAATTACGGCGGCAACGACGAGGCCGCCAACGCCTTCAAGGCCGAAACCGGCATCCCGGTCTTCAAGTTCGACGTGGGCGACCTCGCCAGCTGCGAGGCCGGCATCAAGGCGATCGAAGCCGAACTCGGACCCGTCGAGGTCCTGGTCAACAACGCCGGCATCACCCGCGACGGTGCCTTCCACAAGATGACCTTCGAGAAGTGGCAGGCGGTGATCCGCACCAACCTCGACTCGATGTTCACCTGCACCCGCCCGCTGATCGACGGCATGCGCTCGCGCAACTTCGGCCGCATCATCATCATCTCGTCGATCAACGGCCAGAAGGGCCAGGCCGGCCAGACCAACTACTCGGCCGCCAAGGCCGGCGTGATCGGCTTCGCCAAGGCGCTGGCACAGGAGAGCGCCTCGAAGGGCATCACCGTGAACGTGATTGCCCCGGGCTACATCGCCACCGAGATGGTGATGGCGGTGCCGGAAGATATCCGCAACAAGATCATCTCCACGATCCCAACCGGCCGCCTCGGCGAGGCCGACGAGATCGCCCACGCGGTCGAGTACCTCGCCAGCGACGAGGCCGGCTTCGTCAACGGCTCGACGCTGACCATCAACGGCGGCCAGCACTTCGTCTGATCCGGTAGATGCGGGTCCGGCGCCCCGGCGCCGGGCCGTCAGCGCGGCGTCGGCCGCCAGTCCGGCGGCGCCATCTCGAAGCCCGCGAAGTCGAAGCCCGGCGCGACGGTGCAGCCGACGAGCGTCCAGGCTCCGAGACTCGTCGCGGTCTGCCAGTGGCCGGCCGGGACCACGTGCTGCGGGCGCTGGTTGCGGGTGAGGTCGGGCCCGAGATGGTGGGCCGCCGCGTCGTGCCCGTTCGGGCTGACCGTGAGCACCAGCGGCGCGCCCGCGTACCAGTGCCAGATCTCGGCGGCATCGACCCGGTGCCAGGCCGAGACCTCACCCACGTCGAGCAGGTAGTAGATCGCCGTGCCGACCGAGCGGCCCGCGACCGCGCTGGGGTCGCGGAAGGTCTCGCGGTAATGGCCGCCCTCGGGATGGGGCGCGAGCCCCAGGGCAGCGATCACCTGCGCGGCCGTCATCGCCGGGTTCATGCGTTGCGATTTCCTTGCATCTCGCGGGGCGACCGCGCGCCGCCCGGGGGTTTTCCCGTGAAATCTCGGTGCGTCGCCGCACTCACTCGCCGATCGCGCCCTGCGGCAGGCTGAAACCGGGCGGCACCCTGGGCGCGGCCTTCGCCTGGCCTCGGGCGGGCACCGCTTCGCCCTCGAGCTTCGGAGCGGCCTCCCGGGTCTTGGCCGCGCGCGCCGGCTTCGCCTCCTTGCGGGCCGCGACCGGCGGAGGCGCCTTCACGGCGGGCGCCGCGGTGCATTCCCGGAAGCCGAGGCGCGCGAGGGGGCGGCCGTCCTCGGAGACGATGCTCAGCGGGTCGGGCAGCGGCGGCAGCGTCTCCCGCCAGCGGATGGCGGTCCCGAGCTGCGCCTCGATCGCGCCCGGTGGACCGCCGCGCCGGAGGGCGGAGAGGTCGGGCCCGTAGGCGGTCGCCAGCTTGCCGCCGATCGCCACCTGCAGCACCTCGGTCGTCTCCGGCGTGAGGGGGCGCAGCGGGTTCTCGACCTGCGCCCGCCCGACCCGGGTCACGAACACCTCGAAGCCCTTCTCGCCCTCGAAGCGCGCCGCCTGCGAGCCGCAGGCGATGGTCGGCGGCGCCGCGAAGGTCGCGTCGAGGGGCGCGCGGTCGATGGCCGGAGCCGGAGCGCGCAGGGGCTCGGCGGGCCGCGCCTCGGGCGCCGGTGCGGCGGGCGCCGTCTCGGCCTTGGCCTTTGGCTTCGGTGCCGGCTTCGGAGGCTTCGGACGGGCCGGCTTCGGGGCGGCCGCCGCGTCGGCGGCCGGCGCCTCCTGCGCGCGGGTTCCGGCCGGCAGACCGAGCACCAGCGCGGCGGCGAGAAGGAGGGGGAGCGTGCGCATCGGGCTCACCACGGGCTCAAGCCTTCTCGCCGGAGCGGCCGGAGGCGGGCGGGATCGGCTCGACGTCGAGCACCTCCGCGGAGCGGTCAATGGGACTGCGCGACGGCCCGACCCGCGTGACCAGATCCTCGTCGCGCTCGTCGAGTTCGTTGTCGAGCCGCAGGGGCGGGCGCCGGCTCTGGGCCGCCATGCGCACCGCGATCACGCCCACCACCGTGCAGGCGAGCACGGCGCCCAGGATCAGGAGGAGTTCCATGCGGACGAACCGTTACCCGAACCGCACGCCTCTTGCACCTGTCTCACCGCGCACTCTCTCGCCGCGCCCCTGTCCCGCCTCCTGCTGTCGCCTCTTGCGCATGCCTCCGCGCCGCGCGATCAGGCGGGACCGCCGACGAAGCGGAACGGAGCTTGCACCGGGGAGCCGAACGGGGTCCCGCGGATGCCGCGCCGGATAGAACCGAACGACAGGGAGCCAGGACCGATCGATGCGCGAGACCGAGCGGAGCCGAAGCCCCGAGGAGCTTGAGACCCATCTGCGCGGCCTGATCGAGGCCTCCCGCGAGCAGGCCGCGGAGGACCCGTTCCGCAATCCCGTGCTCGCCGTGACGCTGGCGATCACCCGCCGCTTCGACCGGGGCGAGATCGACGGCGACGACCTCGACGCCCTGTTCGTGCGCCTGCGCGCCCAGGCGCTGGCCGACCGGGCCGGACGCCTGCGGGCCTATGTCGGACTCAACGGGCCACAGGACGCGAGGGCGGACGCGGACGCCGCCGTGCCGAACCGTCTCGTCGCCGCCGTGCCGCAGCGCGCGGGCGATTTCGAGACGTTCCGCGAGCGTGTCGGCCGCACCGCCTTCGCGATCGTGTTCACCGCACACCCCACCTTCGGCATGCCCCGCGCGGTGGCGGCCCTCCTCGCCCGGAGCGCCAGCCTCGCCGACCCGGCCGCGCGCGAGCCGCTGATCGCGGAGGCCGCCGCGCTCTCGACCCGGCCCGACCCGAAGATCAGCCTCGACGACGAGTTCGATCAGGCCTGCGTGGCCGCCAACCACGCCCGCGCCGCGCTCGACGGCTTCAACGGCGCGCTCATCGACGCCGCCCGTCGCCGCTGGCCCGACCGCTGGACCGAGCTGGTGCCACGCCCGCTCGCGGTGGCGAGCTGGGTCGGCTGCGACACCGACGGGCGCACCGATATCGGCTGGTGGGACACGCTGCGCTACCGCCTCGAATCGAAGCGGATGCAGTTCGACCGCGTGCTGCGCCAGCTGCCGCGGATCCCCGCCACGCAGGTGGTGCGGAGCCTCGCCGAGAGCGCGCTCAGCGCCGTCAACCGTCAGCTCACGGTGGCACCCCGGCTCGGCGAGAAGCCCTCCCTCGAGGCGGTACACCGCTTCGCCCTCGCGGTGATCATCGAGCGCGACCGCGCCCAGACCGATGCGGGGGCGCTCCTCGCCGGCCTCGCGGCCGCGATGTCCGCCGCCGAGGACGAGGCGGACCGGCGGGCGATCGCGGTGCTGCGCGCGGGCGTGGCGACCCACGGCCTCTCGAACGCGCTGCCGCATTTCCGGCTCAACGCCAGCCAGATCCACAACGCGGTGCGCCGCGTCACCGACGTCGAGGGCGAGCCGGCAGACCCCGCCCAGCGCCGCTCGCACCTCGCCACGATCCACGCGCTCCTGAACGACGTGGCGCCGGTCGCGGTGGATTTCGGGGCGCTCGCGGCCGAGCGCGCTTCGGCGGCGCGGCTGATGATGACGATCGCCCAGATCCTCAAGCACGTGGACGGCACCCATCCGGTGCGCTTCCTCATCGCCGAGACCGAGACCGGCTACACCCTGCTCGCCGCCCTCTGGCTCGCCCGGCACTACGGCATCGCGGACAGGCTGGAGATCACGCCCCTCTTCGAGACCGCCGAGGCGCTGGAGCAGGGGATCCGCGTGCTCGACGACGCGCTGCGCAACCCGCACTGGCGCCAGTATCTCAAGCGCATCGGCCGCCTCACCGTGCAGTTCGGCTACTCGGATTCCGGCCGCTACGTCGGGCAACTCGCCGCCACCTTCTGGATCGAGCGCCTGCGCCTGCGCATCACCGAGCTGATGGTGCAGAACGGGCTCGCCGACATCGAGCTCGCGATCTTCGACACGCACGGCGAATCGATCGGGCGCGGCGCCCACCCGACCTCGCTGCGCGACCGCCTTGCCTACCTCGCCCCGGAGGACGCGCGGGCCAAGAACCGGGCCGCGGGCATCCGGGTGCGCCTCGAATCGAGCTTCCAGGGCACGGACGGCTACCTGCTGTTCGGTTCCCCCGCGCTCGCCGAGGCCAGCGTCGCGCGGGTCGCCGAGCACGTCTACGCCCTCGACCTCGCCGAGGACGACGCCTTCGCGGACTACGCGCTCGCCGAGCCCAAGGCCGGGCCGGACGCCGCCCGCGACCCCGTCTACGCCGAGACCGACTTCGCGCTCGAATTCTTCACGGCGGTGCGCCAGGAGATGGAAACGCTGGTCGAGGATCCGGGCTACGCCGCGCTGCTCGGCACCTTCGGCCCGGGCCTGATCGACCGCACCGGCTCCCGGCCCGTGGCGCGCCAGAGCGACGGCGGCGGCCCGGCGCTGATCACCCACCCGCGCCAGATGCGGGCGATCCCCAACAACGCGATCCTGCAGCAGCTGGGCTACCTTGCCAACGCGCTCCACGGCCTCGGCCGGGCGGCCGAGCGGGCGCCGGACATCTTCAGCGAGATGCGGCGCGACTCGGTGCGCTTCTCGCGCGCCTTCCGGCTGGCCCAGCACGCCGCGAGCGTCGGCGACCTCGACGTGCTGCGCGCCTACATCGACACGCTCGACCCGGCCGTCTGGCTGGAGCGGGCGCGCCGCACGCAGAAGGACGGGCGCCGCGAGGAATTGATCACGGTCGCGCGCAGCCTGGAGCGGCTCGACCTCGCGCCGTCGTTACGCCGTCTGTTCGGGCGGCTCACCTGCGACTGGCTCGGGTTGCAGGCGGCCGCACCCGACCTCAGGAAGATGTCGGTGCGCCTCACCCTGCTGCACGCCCTGCGCCTCGCGCTGATCCACCGGATCTGGTTCACGGCCGTGCACATCCCGAGCTTCCGCCCGCAGGCGGGGGTGAGCCGCGAGCAGTTGCTGGAGCGCTTCCTGCGCCTCGACATCGACGCCTGCATCGCGCTCCTCGACGAGATCTTCCCCGTCACGCCAGACCCGACGCTGGGGCTGAATTTCGGCGAGCCGGCCGGCCCGCGCGATGTCGGCACCTACGAGGCCGAGCATACCGGCCTGTTCGACCCGATCCGACGCATGTTCGCGCAGGTGCGCGAGATCTCCGGCATGATCCAGCACGAGGTCGGCGCCTTCGGGTAGGGGGATCCCCGAGGGACGAGTCCCTTGGGCGGGGTCCCGGGGCAGTGCCCCGGGCTTGGCTTCTCCGCCCCGGCTCTGCCGGGACGGGGAAGCCAAATGCAGGGCCAAGATCCAGAACCTTGCCTGCACCCGCCAAAGGTCTCGACCTTTGGAATCCAGTACCGATGCGGGCGCATCTGCCTTCTGGCCGGGAACCGGTCCGGCGTGATAACGCGGCCGCAAGGATGCGGCCGGGAACCGGCATCCCCATATGCCGCTCGGCCCGCGCGGCGTCGCGGAAGCGCGGGCAGAGTCGATCCGGCCTGATCGACCATGAACCGGCTGGCCGCCCGTCCCCGTGGCGTGGGGCGCGAGGGACCTTGAGGACAGGGATGTCGAAGCGGGACTATTACGAGATCTTGGGCGTCGAGCGGACGGCCACGGACGGCCAGATGAAGACGGCCTTCCGCAAGCTCGCGATGACCTACCACCCGGACCGCAACCCGGGGGACAAGGAAGCCGAGATCAAGTTCAAGGAGCTGAACGAGGCCTACCAGTGCCTCTCCGATGGCCAGAAGCGCGCGGCCTACGACCGCTTCGGCCACGCCGCGTTCAGTCAGGGCGGCGCGGGCGGCCCCGGATTCGGCAACGAGTTCGGCGACTTCATGTCGGACATCTTCGACAACTTCTTCGGCGACGGAAGGGGCGGCGGGCAGGCCCGCGGGCGCGGCGGCGCGCCGGGCCGCGAGCGCGGGGCGGACCTGCGCTACAACCTCGAGATCAGCCTGGAGGAGGCCTTCCTCGGCAAGACCGAGACCATCCGCATCCCGACCTCGATCACCTGCGAGACCTGCGCGGGCTCGGGCGCCAAGCCCGGCTCGAAGCCGCGCACCTGCTCGACCTGCGGCGGCTACGGCCGGGTGCGGGCAGCGCAAGGGTTCTTCGCCATCGAGCGGACCTGCCCGAACTGCCACGGCCGCGGCGAGATCGTGGACGACCCGTGCGCGTCGTGCGCGGGGGCCGGCCGGGTCAACCGCGAGCGCACCCTCTCGATCAACGTGCCGGCGGGCGTCGATGACGGGCTGCGCATTCGGCTGGCCGGCGAGGGTGAGAGCGGCCTGCGCGGGGGGCCGGCGGGCGACCTCTACGTCTTCCTCTCGATCAAGCCGCACGACTTCTTCCAGCGCGACGGGGCGGACCTGTTCTGCCGCGTGCCGATCTCGATGGTGACGGCGGCGCTCGCCGGCGAGATCACCGTGCCGGTGATCGACGGCTCG
>NZ_LSIX01000559.1:0-8204 GCF_001556475.1 Methylobacterium sp. CCH5-D2
GCGGAGGGCTCCGCGGCCCGTCCGGCCGCCGACGGGGTCGGCGACCGGACGCGCGACCTGTTCCGGCGCTGGCGGGAGGACCGTCTCGGCGGCGATTCGAAATCCCGCGCCCTGAAGGAGGCCCTCGACGGCCTGCGCGCCAGCGACCCGGCGGCCAAGCCCGGCGCCGCGCCGCCCGGCTGGTACCTGCCGGTCCTCGCCGAGGACGGGGCGGCGGAGGGCGATCCCTGCTGGGCCGACACGCGGCTGCGCCCGCGCGACGTCGTGGCGGCCCTGGTCTGGCTCGACCTTCTCAGCACGAACGAGGCCGTCTCCCTGACCGATCAGGAGCGACCGCTGCAGCTCCAGCTGCTGGAGGTCGCCCTGAACCCGGCCCGCGCCGCCGCCTGCGCCCGGCGGGCGCCCGAGGGCGAGCGCGCGGCCGCGCGCTCGGTCTACCTGCGGGAGATCGGCCGCAACCCCGCCTTCGTCCGCTTCATCACCCGCGACCTGCCGCCCTTCGGGCTGGACCTGACCGGCGCGAGCCTCGTGCCGGCCCGCTACGTCCTCACCCGCGGCGGGCGCAAGCTCCACGAGGGCGCGGCGCCCGACCAGACCAGCCGCGTCGCCTCGATCGGCGAGCTCGGCGTCGCCCTCCAGCTCAAGGCCGGCCTCACCGCCGTGGTGTTCGATCCGGACCTGAGCTGGAAGATCATGCCGTGACGCAGGCGTCCGGCCCGGAACAGGATCTGCCCGTGCTGCGCTACAGCACGGCCGGCCAGCCCCGGGACCAGGCCGTCGAAACCTGGCGCGCGCTGATGCGGCTGATGTACGGCATCGAGCCGGCCGCGCGCGACGCCCAGGGCCGCGCGCCGGGGGGCGGGATCGCCGTCCACCGCGTGGGCATGCTCCTGGCGAACCGCACCGTCTGGCACGGGCAGCACGTCGCACGCGACCGCCGCCTCGCCGACCCGACCCCCGACCACATCGCGTTCCAGTTCTGCCGGAGCGGCAGCTACCACGGCGACATCGCGGGGAGTACCGCCTCGCTCCTGCCCGGCACCGTCGTGGTGGCCAACCGCCGCCGCATGCTCGCCGGCCGCCTCGCTGCCGACACGATCGGGCTTGTGGTGCCGCGCCACCTCGTCGCGGGGCTCGACACCGACGCCCTCGCGATCCGGTTCGACCCGGCCCGAAACCGGCTGCTCGGTGCGCGCCTCGAGCTCCTGCATCGCACCCTGCCGCGCGCGCGGCCCGCGGACGTGCCAGCCCTCGAAGCCGAGCTGATCGGCTTCGTGCGGCACCTGCTCGACCCCTCGCGGGCGGTCGACGTACTGGAGGGTCCGGCACTCGATGCCGGCCAGTTCGCCCGGGCCGAGCGCCTCGTCCTCGCTCGGCTCGACGACCGGGACCTCGCGCCGGAGGACATCGCGGCCGCGCTCGGGATCTCCCGCGCCACGCTCTACCGCCTGTTCGCGCCGCTCGGCGGGGTGATGGCCTACGTGCAGGAGCAGCGCTTCCTCGCCCTGCGCGACGCGCTCGCCGACCCGCTGGAGCGGCGCAGCCTGACGCGCCTGGCCGGGGCCCACGGCATCGGCAGCTCGGCCCATCTCAGCCGGGGCTTTCGCGCCCGCTACGGCGCGGCGCCGCGAGACTGGGCCGCGGCACGGCGGGCGGAGGCCGTCGCCCGGCAGGGGGAGGTGCTGGGTCCGGCCCGGACGTGGTGGCGGGGCTTCCGGGCCCCGTGCGGGGACGCCGCCGTCAGGACCTGAGGGCGGCCCGGGCCCGCGATCGGGTCCCGGCCTCGAGCGCCGGCCTCAGCTCATCCATTCCGCCTGCGCGAGGTTCTCCTCGTATTCCCGGCGCAGGTCGTCGCGCCGCGCCTGCTCGACGGCGGCGTTGTGCGGGGCGATGTTGCGGGCGAAGCTGTCGATCTTGCTCTGCCCCGCGTCCCGCGCCCGCCCGACGACGGCCGGATCGGCCCCCTCCGCCACGGCCCGGGCGAAGGTCTGGAAGGTCTCGCCCCAGTCGCGGCCGAGCTCGCCCGCGAGGTCGCGCACCTCCGGCGCGAACTTCTCGGGCAGCCCGCGCCCGTTGATCAGGCTCTGGATCGCCGCCCCCATCTCGAGGCGGTTGCGCACGGGCGTCGCGTGCGCGAACGCGGTGAGCGCATCGCCGGAGAGACCCTCCGGGGGCTTCATCACGGTGAGTTCCGGGTTGATGCTGCGCAGGGCGAGCATGTCCCGCGCCGCGTGCGCGCGCATCCCGGCCTTCTGCTCGGGCGTGGCGCCGCTGTCGTCGATCGCCGCGAACATCACGCCGAGCTGGTTCCTCATGTCCTGCGGCACCCGGTCTGCCGCCGTGCGGATCGAGGCGGCGTCTCCGGGAGCTCCCATCAGCTCGGTGAGCACGGCCTTCAGCTCGGCGACCGCCTGCCGGGCGATCTCGCCGCGCGAACGCGTCTCCGTCGCCATCTCGGTGTAGTGCTGGCTGCTGTCGGTCCTGTAGCCGCTCTCGCTCAAGGGCAGCGGCGGCTTGCCCTCGAGACGGGCCGACACGGCGCCCGCGACCGCCGCCGAATAGTCCCGGGCCAGCGCCTGCGAGCTCTGCGAGGCGGGGTTGGCGTTGCGGATGAAGGAGCCGAGCTTGTCGTCGCTCATGCCCTCGGCGCTGGCCTTCACCTGCGCGTAGGTGCAGGCGTGCATCTGTGCGACGCTCGCCGTGCGCGGGTCGAAGGACTCGCCGCCGAACGTCTCGATGCCGAGATTCGTGAAGAGCGCGTCGAGTTCCACCGGGAGCCGGGGCGCCGCCCGCGCCGGCTGCGCCGTCGCCCCGGCTCCGGCCGCCTGCGGCGCGCCATGGGCCGCCCGCGGCCCGCTCGGGGCCGCCTGCGGCCCGCGGTCGGCGAACAGGGCCGCCGCCTCGCGGCCGAGCGTCTTCAAACCCGACACCAGGCCGTGCGCGGCCTTGCCGGCGAGGTCGAAGAGCTTGTCGCCCGCGACCGTGAGGCTCCCCTTGAGCGACGCGAAGGCGCTTGCGGCCGACAGGCCGAGGCTCTGCATCACGCCCCTGGCCGTCTCGGCGAAGCCCGCGCTCGCCCGGGGCCGGGGATCGTCCGCGAGGCTCACCGTGTGAAGCCAGCCGTGGGCCTGGGAATAAACCGGGGCCGTCGAGGCGGCGCCGATCTGCGGGGCGTGTTGTCCACCGACACCGTTCAGCATGGGGCTCTCCCGTTCTGCGTGGCGGATCCTGCGTCAGATCCGGATCATCAGGTCGCCGGCCGGCGCCGCGGCCTCGGCCTCGCGCGGTCCGCGGATCAGCGCGGCGGCGTCCTCCGAGCGCAGGAAGGCCACGTATTTCATGAAGCCGAGCAGGGTGGCCTCGAGCTGCGCCGCGTCGAGCGGCCCGACCTCGACCCGCTGGCCGTAGCAGACGACGCGGTCGCGCGGATCGAGCATCAGCCGTCCCGGCCCCGTCGCCTCGCCGAGATAGTTGGCCGTCATGAGGCGCACGAGGACGTCGCGGTCGAGGTCCTGCCCGAGCCCGGGCAGTTCGGTATAGAGTTCGAAGCTCCCCGCATCGATCTTGGCGATCGCGACCCGGATCGTCTTGTCGAAGATGAGTTCGACCTGTCCGTCGCCGTCGAGCGCCAGCCGCGGCAGCCCGGCCAGAACGCGGATCGCTTCGAGGGCCTCGTCAACGCTCTGCATCGTGTTCTCCCTGGTCCAGGGAGTTAAGCGGATTCGCCGGGCCGGGCCTGTGCCGAACGGGACAGCCTCCGTCAGCCCGCCCCCGGCGGCCTGTGGTCGCCGGCTTCCATGTCGATCACGCCGTGGGGAAGGCGGCCCGCGTAGAGCCGGTCCCGGTTGCGCGCCACCCAGGCCAGCACCTCGGCCACCGCGTCGAACAGGTCGTCGGGGATGGTCTCGCCCACCGCGGTGTCGGCGTAGAGCCGGCGGGCGAGCGGCGCGTTGCGGAAGACCGGCACGCCCGCCCCCTCGGCCTCCGCGCGCAGGTGGACCGCCTGCAGGTTGCGGCCCTTGGCGGTGACGAGGGGCACGGGCGCGTCCGTCTCGTCGTAGCGCAGCACCACGGCGAAATGGGTCGGGTTCACCACCACCGCGGTGCCCTTGCGGGCGGCCGAGCCGCCCTCGCTCATCACCAGCTCCTGGGCGAGCTGCTTGCGCTTGCCCTTGATGTGGGGGTCGCCCTCGCTCTCCTTGTACTCGCGCTTCACCTCGTCCTTCGACATCATCAGGCTCTTGATGTGGCTGCGCTTCTGGTAGGTGAAGTCGGCGAGCGCCACGATCAGGAAGGCGAGGCCCGAGTACATCAGGGTCTGGAAGAGCACCGCCTGCGTCAGGTTGATCTGGCAGGGCATGCCGCAGCCGATCGAGACCGCGAAGGGCCCGAGCGCTCCGCGCAGCACGTACCAGAGCAGGATCGACAGGATCACGATCTTCAGGATGGATTTCAGCGTCTCGACGATTTGCTTCATCGAGAACACGCGCTTGAAGCCCGCCGCCGGGCTGATCTTCTCCAGCTTCGGCGCCAGCGATTCGAAGGCGAAGAGCACGCCGAACTGCAGCACGTTCGTCGCGATGCCGGCCACGATCGTCACGCCGACGATCGGCGCCAGGATCTTCACGCATTCCATGCCAACGATGGAGAGGCCGTTGGCGGCGCTGACCCGGAACTCGCCGAGCGCGAGCTGGGCCACCACGTCGAACAGGGCGGCGAGCCGCCGGACGATGTCGCCCCAGGCGAGCCAGACATAGGCGATCACCGCCATCAGGGAGCCGGCCGAGACCACCTCCTGGCTGCGGGCGACCTGGCCCTTCTCCCGGGCGTCGCGCTCCTTCTTCGGGGTCGGGAGCTCGGTCTTCTCGCCGCCCTCGCTCACGGCGCCGCCCCCGGGCCGGCACCGAAGCGCAGCAGCGTGTAGAGCGAATCGAGGTAGCCCTGGACCAGCACGGTCTGGCTCGCGGCGTGGGGCAGGAGCGTCGAGAAGTAGAAGATCAGCACGAACATCGCGAGCGCGCTCTTGATCGGCATCGCCAGCACGAAGACCTGGATCTGCGGCGCGAAGCGGCTGACCATGGCGAGCGCGAACTCGGCCAGGAACATGATGGCGACGATCGGCCCGGCCAGGATCAGCACGTAGCGCACCGCGTGGTCGAACACCCCGAGCATCAGGGCGGGGAAGCGCTCGGAGATGATCGGCAGCGCGCGCGTGGCCGGCCAGATCGCGAAGGAGCGGTAGAGGAGGCCGATCACCGGCAGCACCGCGCCCGCCACGTAGACGTAGGTGAGGAAGACCTGGCTGAAGGCGATGCCGAGCGTCGAGGTCTCCTGGCCCTGGAGCGGGTCGATCGAGGAGGCCATCGAGGAGCCGCGCTGGTTGTCGATCAGCGCGCCCGCCGCCTGCACGGCCCAGAAGATCCAGCCGACGAGGTAGCCGAGCAGGAAGCCGATCGCGACCTCCTTGGCGAGGTAGACCGCGTAGGTGGTCACCTGCCGGTCGAAGGCGTCCACATGGGCGAGGTTGATGCCGGCGGGCAGGATCGACAGGGCGAGGACCACCGCGACCCGCGCCACCCGCGGCACGGCGGTGGAGACCAGCAGCCCCGAGGCCGCCATGAAGGCGTAGACCCGCGGCAGGGTGAGGATGAGCGCGATCACCTCCCGGTCGAACAGCCGGAAGAAGAACAGCAGGGTCTCGCGCACCTCCATTCAGAGAGGCCTGCTCACCGCCGCGGCTCCTTGGCCACGTGGGTGTATTTTGGGAAGTTGTCGAACAGCTTCAGCGTGTAGGTGAACATCTCGTTGCCGAGGAAGCCCGCCATCGCGGCGATCGTCACCGCCACGGCGACGAGTTTGATCGCGAAGGACAGGGTCTGCTCCTGCACCTGGGTCAGCGCCTGGAGCAGGCTGACCGCGATGCCGACCACCGAGGCCACCACGATCGGCGGCATCGAGAGCAGCATCACCAGCATCATCGCCTCGGTGATCTGGTGGACGGCGTCGGCGGGGGTCATCGGGGCCCCTCAGACATAGGTCTTCACGAGGCCGAGGATCAGCCGGGACCAGCCGTCCACCATCACGAACAGGAACAGCTTGAAGGGCAGCGAGATGGTGAGCGGGCTCACCATCATCATGCCCATGGCGAGCAGGATGTTCGAGACGATGAGGTCGATGGCGATGAAGGGCAGGTAGAGCAGGAAGCCGATCTCGAAGGCCTCGCGCAGCTGGCTCACCGTGAAGGCCGGCAGCACCACCGCGATGCTGTCCGGACCCAGCCGGTCGGCGAGGTCCGGCGGCCAGAGCGAGCGGGCGGCCTCCAGGAAGAACAGCTTCTCGCGCTCGGCCGCGTGCCGGTTGAGGAAGCCCGCCAGCGGCTCGCGGCCCGCCTCGTAGGCGGCCTTCAGCCCCTCGACGCTCGTGTAGGTGAACTGCCCGGCGGACAGGATGTCGTAGGTCTGCACGATGACCGGCGTCATGATGTAGCCGGTGAGGATGATGGCGAGCGCGTTGAGCGCCATGTTCGGCGGAATTTGCTGCACGCCGAGCGCGTTGCGCACCAGCAGGAACACCACCGAGAGCTTGATGAACGAGGTCGCCACCACGGCCAGGAACGGCACGAAGGCGGCGGCGCCCAGCACGAAGATGAGGTTGAGCGGATCGACCACGGGCCCGGCCCCTCAACCCAGGGCGAGGCGCACGAGGCGCACCGCGAAGCGGTCGTCGATCCGCACCAGCTCGCCCGCGCCGACCGCGCGGCCGTTCACCCTGAGCACCACCTCCAGCCCGTCCCGCGGGATCTCGGGGTCGAGGGCGACGAGGCTGCCGACCTGCCAGGTCTCGATCTCGGCGAGCGGCACCGTGACGCTGCCGATGTCGAGGTCGAGGGCCACATCCAGGCCCGCGTCGAGGTCGGCACCCCGCGGCTCGGCGGTCGGGACAAGGGTGCTGGACGACGTGCTGGACGACATGCTGGACGACATGCTGGTGGGGCCTTCCTGACGGGTCTCGTCCGGACGATCGGGGAGGGCGGCGGCCGCGGTGACGGCGGAGCAGGTCCAGCCGCCGCCCGCCTCCCGGAAGTGGAACAGGGCCGGGCCGAGGCGCAGCCGCGCGCTCCCCGGGCCGATGCCCGCATCGAGCACCACGACGCTGCCGGGGGCCAGCGCCCGCAGATCGCCGAGCGGCAGGACGAGGCGCCCGAGCGTGACGGCGGCGGTGCGGGTGAGGATCTGCCGGATGCCCGGCCAGACCGGCCGGGGCCCGAGCGGGCCGAAGATCCGCGCCAGCGTGTCGAGGCTCGCCGCGATGTCGAGCGCGACCGGCGCCGGGGCGAGGCCGTGCAGGGCCACGCGGAACCAGCGCAGATCTTCGGCCCGCTCCGCCGGGACGAGGTCGCCGAGCGGACCGGCCGCCCGGGTGGTGAGCGCGCCGAGATCATGGTCGGGCATCACCGAGGCGAAGGCCGCGACGAGGCCCGCGAGCAGCGCCTCGCGGAGCGCGTCGGGAAGGAGGGGCAGGTCGGCGACGTCGAGGTCGGCCCCGAAGGCCGCCATGAACGGGAAGGCGACCGGGCGCAGCACGAGCGGCAGATCCGGCCCGAGACGCAGGTCGAGGCAGAGGGCGTCCACCGGCGGCGCCTCGGCCAGCTCCACCACGGCCGCGGCTTGGCCGCGCAGCGGCAGCGGCACGCCGGTCCGGCCGGCGAGCGCGTTCCAGACGCCGATCGCGTCGGCCGGTACCCCGCGCAAGGTCGGGGGCGTCCAGGGATGGGCCGCGCTCACGGGTCGGCGCGCCCGAGCAGGCGGCCGATCGCCGCGAGCGCGTCGCCGGCCCGTGGTTCGGCCGCCTCGGTCCGCTCCAGCACGCGCACGCCCCGGCCACCGAACCGGCCCCGCAGCCGGTGGGCGAGGTCCCGGGCCGCCTCCGCGAGGTCGGCGGGGGCGAGGCCCGCCGCGCGCACCAGCGTCACGTCGAGACCCGTCGGCGTCAGCGCTACCGTGACGGCGGCGAGACCCGGCACCAGCCCGTCGAGGGGCACGCGCAGCGAGAGCGTCTGCCCGGCGCCGGCCGAGAGTTCCGCGCGGATGGCCGCCTCCAGCCGCTCGGAGAGGCGCGCCACGAGGTCGGCGGTGCCGGGGCCGGCCGTGAGCGCCTCGCGCGCCGGGGCCGCCGCGGCAGGGGGGGCTGCGCCGAACAGGGCC
>NZ_LSIX01000560.1:0-6186 GCF_001556475.1 Methylobacterium sp. CCH5-D2
GCCTCCCCGCCCGCGGGGCCGAGCCGGTAGACGCCGCGGAAATCGTCCGGATCGACCGGCCGCCCCTTCCGCAGGATCGTGATCCGGCCGGCCTTGGCGAGCCGCACGGCGATGCGCCGTACCGGCTGCATCAGCCGGCCCCAGCCGTCCGGGTGCGGGCCGCCGAGCGCGCGGGCGACCTCGGAGGGGCAGACCGTCTTGCCCGGCCCCCGCCCGTCCACGAGGTCGAGCAGCGTCGTCTCGATCAGGGCCTCGTCCACCGTTCGGCCGGGCTTCCTGTCCGGATTCTGCTCGGGTCCGCTCATCGCACGCTCTCCTTCAGCACCTCGTCCTCCTCCAGCAACGCGCTTCGGATCTCCGAGGCGAACTGGCGGCGCCACATCACCAGCACCGCCGCGGTCGTGCTGAGCATCAAGAGGTAGGGGCTGACGAACCAGCCCAGATAGGCCAGCGCGAACAGGAAGGCGCGCTGGCCGCGGGCGAACTGATGCCCGGCGGCGATGTTCATCGCGGCGGCGCGGCGGGCCGCGCGCAGCATCGCGACCTCGTCCGCGCCCGAACCCTTCGGCGGCACCGCCCCGATCAGGATGGAGCCGTAGTTGAACAGCCGGTAGGCCCAGGTGAACTTGAAAAAGGCGTAGACGAAGACCACTGCCAGCCCCGCCACCTTGATCTCCCAGGTGAGCCGGGTGGCGGCGCCGCCGAGCGCCAGGGCGCCGAACAGGTTGAGCACGTCGTCGCCCGAGCGCGAGAGCGTGAGCACGCCGCCCAGCGCGATCAACGAGGTCGAGGCGAAGAAGGCCGTGCCGTTCTGCAGCGAGGCGTTGATCGTGGTGTCGACCACGCGGTTGTCGCGCTGGATCATCTGGCGGGCCCAGGTCTCGCGTTGCCGGTTCATGATCTGGGAGAGCGAGACCATCCGGCCGCGCAGGCGCCCGACCGAGAGCGCGTAACCGGTCCAGGCGACGACGAAGAACAGGAGTGCGCCGAGGTCGAGCGGCGAGAGCGCCGCCGCGGCGGTCTTCAGGTCGGTCATGGTCTGCCGGAGATCGTTGACGCCGGGCCATACCAGCCCGGCCGTGCCGCCGGAAGCCGTCTAGCCGATGACCCGGAACCCCGGCGCCGGGATCTCGGCCCGCGTCGACACGTCCACCGCCGCGACCCGCGCGGCCGCCGGTCCCTGCCGGCAGGCCGCCAGCATCGCGTCCACCGCGGCCTCGGGGCCTGAGAACACGGCCTCGACGGAGCCGTCCCGGCGGTTGCGCACGTGGCCCGCGAGGCCGCGCGCCCGCGCCTCGCGCTCGGTCCAGGCCCGGTAGGACACGCCCTGCACCCGGCCGCTGATCACCACCGCGACGGTCTTCGTCTCGCTCAACCCGATCCCTCCCCGGTCGCCCGGGGAACTGGGCCGGCGGGCCGGGCCGGCAAGCCCGCCTCGGATGCCGCGATAGTCCGGAAACTCCGAGGCGCCGCCGCGAGCGGCACGCAACCGTGCCTCTCCGGCTCGGGCACCGCGAGGCGCAGGGCCGCGATGTCGGGTGGGACCCTGACGCTCCGGCGCCGGCGCGGAGGACAAGACCTTCCTGGCCGGCGTGTCGATCCACGTCTTCCGGGTCGCGATGCCGGATCCGGGATCAGCGCCCGGTGGCGCGGGCCGCGACGGTCAGCGCGACCGCTTGCGCGTGACACGGATGCCGACGCCTCTCGGCGCGCGGACGGCGTCCCCCTGGCGGATGGCCCGCTGGACGTTGCGCGGGCCCGCCACGCCCTGCGTCCCGCCGGGCGCCGTCACCGGGTCCCGGCCCGCCGGCGCGCCGACCGACTGCGCCGAGGCGCCGCCGGACAGAAGGCCGAGTGCGAGGGCAATGAGAATTGTCGATCGCATCGTCGTGATCCGTTCAAATCTGTTTTTGTCCGGCGCCGACACGGGTCCGGCCCTCGCCTCAAGCTGCCAATGCTGAGGATTGTTCCGTTCGGCGCTGCGGATCGACATGGGATGCGGCCGGATCTGGCACATGGCCTGCATGACGGGCCGACAGCCGCCGTCGGGGAAGAAGCGTGCGGAACGTCGATTTCGGAGGCTCCATCGCATGCCGCTGCCGGCTCATTCGCCCGAGGCCGCCGTACCCGGCGCGACACCGCCGGCTGCGGCGCGGCCGGTGGAGGGCAGGCTGTCCCGCGGGGCCGTCGGCCTGCTCGGCCTCCAGCACGTGCTCGTCATGTATGCGGGCGCCGTGGCGGTGCCCCTCATCGTCGGGCGCGCCCTCAAGCTCTCACCGGAGCAGGTGGCGATGCTGGTGAGCGCCGACCTCTTCGCCTGCGGCCTCGTCACGCTGATCCAGAGCTGGGGCCTGCCGGGCGTCGGCATCCGCATGCCGGTGATGATGGGCGTCACCTTCGCGGCCGTGACCCCGTTGGTGGCCATGGGCACCGATCCCGAGATCGGGTTGGCCGGCATCTACGGGGCCGTGATCGCCTCCGGCCTGTTCGGGTTCCTCTTCGCGCCCCTGGTCGGGCGGCTGCTGCCGCTGTTCCCGCCGGTGGTGACCGGAACCATCATCCTCGTCATCGGCATCTCGCTGATGCGCGTCGGCGTGAACTGGGCGGCCGGCGGTGTCGGGAACCCGGATTACGGCAAACCGCTCTACATCGGCATCGCGGCCTTCGTGCTCTGCGCGATCCTGGCCATCACCCGCTACGCCACCGGCTTCGTCGCCTCGGCCTCGGTGCTCGTCGGCATCGTGCTCGGCATGTTCGTGGCCGGGTTCGCGGGCCTCGTCCACCTGGACCGCGTCGCCGCCGCCCCCTGGTTCGACGTGGTGCGCCCCTTCGCGTTCGGCTGGCCGACCTTCGACCCCGTCTCGGTCGTCACGCTCTGCCTCGTGATGGTCGTGGTGATGATCGAGTCGACCGGCATGTTCCTGGCGCTCGCGGAGATCACGGGCGACCCGGTCGATGAGCGGCGGCTGACCAAGGGCCTGCGGGCGGACGGGCTCGGCACCGTCCTCGGCGGCGTGTTCAACACCTTCCCCTACACCTCGTTCTCGCAGAACATCGGGCTCGTGGGCGTGACCGGCGTGCGCTCCCGCTGGGTCACGGTGGCGGGCGGGCTGATCATGATGGGCCTCGGGCTGATCCCGAAGCTCGCGGCGCTCGTCGAGGCGGTGCCGCCCTGCGTGCTCGGCGGGGCGGGTCTCGTGATGTTCGGCATGGTCGGCGCCACCGGCGCGCGCATCCTCGGGGGCGTCGATTTCGCGGGCAACCGCAACAACCTGTTCGTCGTCGCGGTCTCGGTCGCGTGCGGCATGATCCCGCTGGTCGCCCCGGCCTTCTTCAAGCAGATGCCGCACGCGCTGTACCCGCTGCTGGAATCGGGCATCCTCCTCACGGCCATCTCGGCGGTCGGGCTGAACCTGTTCTTCAACGGCCTCGGCGGCCGGGCGGAGGCCCGCGACGCGGCGGTCCGCCAGGCCCGCGCCGCCGAAGCCCACTGAGCGCATCGCGAACCGACGGGAGCCCAGCATGCCGCTCACCGCCTCGACCTACGGCAAGGCCCGCATCCGGGTGATGCGCTCGGATCCGCGCGGCCGCCCCGTCGCGAGGGCCCCGCGGTCCGGCTGGTCGTACGTCCACGCCGACGGCTATCGCGCGCTCTCGGACGCCGACGACCGCATCGCCGCCAGCCTGCGCGCGAACGGGACCTGGAACGCCGTGCCCGCGGACTCGGCGAGCGTGCGGGACCTGCTGTATCGCAGGGGTGAGGCGGTGCTGGCCGCCATCCCCGAGATCGCCGAGGTCGGCTTCGCCATGCCGGACACGCACGACGTTCCGAACGATCTCCGGCCCGCCGGGCCGGACGACCCCGGCACGGTGTCCCTGCCGGCCGACGAGCCGCACGGCCCGATCCAGGCCACCACCGGCCGGAGCATCTGAGCGGCATGGACGCGAGACCCGACATCGTGCCGACCGGCGGACCGCTGGAACGCCTGTTCCGGCTCTCCGCGCACGGCACCACCGTGCGCACCGAGATCCTGGCCGGGCTGACCACCTTCCTGACGATGGCCTACATCGTCTTCATCAATCCGAGCATCCTGGCCGATGCCGGCATGGATCGCGGGGCGGTCTTCGTCGCGACCTGCCTCGCGGCGGCACTCGGCTCCCTGGTGATGGGCCTCCTCGCCAACTGGCCGGTGGCGATGGCGCCCGGCATGGGGCTCAACGCCTACTTCGCCTACGTGGTCGTGCTCGGCATGGGCTACACGTGGCAGGCCGCGCTCGGCGCGGTGTTCATCTCCGGCCTCTGCTTCCTCGTCGTGACGCTGACCGGTCTGCGCCGGGTGATCGTGGACGGCATCCCGCGCTCCATGCGCATCGCGCTCACCGTCGGGATCGGCCTGTTCCTGGCGATCATCGCCCTCAAGAGCGCCGGCATCGTCGCGGCGAGCCCCGCGACCTTCGTGACGCTCGGCGACCTGCACAAACCCGGCACGGTGCTCGCCGTCCTCGGCTTCCTCACCGTCGCCGTGCTCTCGGTCCGGCGGGTCAGGGCGGCGCTGCTGATCTCGATACTGGGCGTGACGGTCCTGAGCTTCCTCGTCGCCGGCAACGGCTTCGGCGGCGTGGTCTCGCTGCCCCCCTCGATCGCGCCGACCTTCCTGGCGCTCGACCTCTCGGGCGCGCTCTCGGCCGGGATCCTCAACGTCGTGCTGGTGCTCTTCCTCGTGGAGCTGTTCGACGCCACCGGCACGCTGATGGGGGTGGCGAGCCGGGCGGGATTGCTCACGCCGGAGCGCACGGCCGGCCTCGACCGGGCGTTGATGGCCGATTCCGCGGCGATCTTCGCCGGCTCGCTGCTGGGCACGTCGAGCACCACCGCCTACCTGGAGAGCGCGTCGGGCGTCGAGGAGGGCGGACGCACCGGGCTCACCGCGGTGACGGTGGCGGTCCTATTCCTGGCCTGCCTGTTCTTCGCGCCGCTCGCCGGCTCGGTGCCGCCCTACGCGACCGCGCCGGCCCTGTTCTACGTGGCCTGCCTGATGCTGCGCGAGCTGGTCGATCTCGACTGGGACGACCTCACCGAGGTGATCCCGGCCTGCGTCACGGCGCTGCTCATGCCCTTCACCTACTCGATCGCGACGGGCGTCGCCTTCGGCTTCATCACCTACGCGGTGCTGAAGCTGTTGACGGACCGGGCGCGGGACGTGAAGCCCGTGGTCTGGCTCATCGCCGCCCTGTTCCTCGTCAAGTTCGTCACCACCGGAGCCGCCCACTGACCGCGCCCGCAGACACCGTGCGTGCCGTCCGCGGCCGGGTCCTCACCCTCCGGGCGAACCCGTTCCTGGCCGAGCCCCGCGAATGCCTCGTCCACCACGAGGACGGTCTCGTCGTGATGCGGGGCGGGCGCATCACCGCCTTCGGCGCCTACGAGCTGACGAAGGGCGCCCTGCCCCCGGGTGTCGTGCCGGCGGAGTATCCGAACGCGCTGATCCTGCCGGGTCTGATCGACACCCACGTGCACTACCCGCAGATCCAGATGGTCGGGGCCTTCGGCGCGCAACTGCTCGGCTGGCTGGAGCGCTACACCTTCCCGGCCGAGGCCTCCTTCGCGGACCGGCGGCACGCCGAGGACACGGCGCGGCTGTTCCTGCGCGAGGTTCTGGCCTGCGGCACCACCACGGCCGCCGTCTACTGCACGGTCCACCCGCACTCGGTGGACGCGTTCTTCGCCGAGTCCGAGCGCTTCAACACCCGCATGGTGGCCGGCAAGGTGCTGATGGACCGGAACGCACCCTCCGCCCTCCTCGACACCGCCGAGAGCGGCTACCGGGAGAGCGAGGCGCTGATCCGCCGCTGGCACGGGCGCGGGCGCCAGCTCTACGGGGTGACGCCGCGCTTCGCCCCCGCCTGCACCGAGGCGCAGCTCGACGCGGCCGGCGCGCTGCTGCGGGCGCATGACGGGCTCTATCTGCAGACGCATCTCTCCGAGAGCCCGGCCGAGGTCGCCTGGGTGCAAGAGCTCTTTCCCGCACGCGGCAGCTACCTCGACGTCTACGCCCATGCGGGGCTCGTCGGGCCGCGCTCGGTCTTCGGCCACGCGATCCACGTGGACGAGGCCGATCTCTGCACCTGTCACCGCACGGGCGCGGCGCTCTCGCACTGCCCGACCTCGAACCTCTTCCTCGGCAG
>NZ_LSIX01000561.1:0-7532 GCF_001556475.1 Methylobacterium sp. CCH5-D2
GGCCGCGGGCCGGGCGGGCATGGCCGGCGCCGCGTTGGCGAGGCCCCCCTCCCAGCGGCTCGGCGGCATCGCCTCGGGGAAGCTGTAGGGCTCGGTGCGCCGCCAGGACGGACCCGGTCCGCCCGGCCCGCCGCCGCCCTGCGGCGCGTCGCCGTCCCAGGGGGCGTCCCCGCCCCGCGGTTCGTGGGGTCCGGGCTCGGCCAGCAGGCGGCGCCCGATCACCGCGCCGCTCGAGAGCAGGAAGGCCAGCAGCGTCGCGAAGCCGAGCGTCGGCAGCTTCTTGGGGAAGGAGGGCTGCTCCGGCCGCACCGCCCGCGAGACGATGCGCGCGTCGGCCGGCGTCGCGCTCTCGGCGTCGCGGGCGGCGGCCTCGCGGTAGCGCGAGAGGTAGGATTCGAGCTGCTCGCGCTGCGCCTTGGCCTCGCGCTCCAGCGCGCGCAGCTCGACCTCGCTCGAATTGCCCTTCACCACCACGTCGCGCTGCCCGTCGACGGCGGCCTGCAGGCTCTCGACCCGGGAGGCGGCGATGCGGGCGTCGTTCTCGAGGGTCCTGCCGATGCGCTCGGCCGCGGCCCGGATCTGCGCGTCGAGCTCGCCGACCTGGGCGGTCAGCTCCTTGATGCGGGGATGGGCCGGCAGCAGGGTACGCGACTCGAGCGCGAGCTGCGCCCGCACGGTGATGCGGTTCTCGATCGTGCGGCGGATCAGCTCGTTGTTGGCGACGTCCGGGATCTCGAAGGCGCGCCCGTCCTTGACCATCTCCTTGATCGACTTCACCCGGCCCGCGAGGTCGGCCTGGATGGTGCGCGCCTGCGAGAGCTGGGTCGAGAGTTCGGAGAGCTGCTGGCTGGTCAGGCGCTGCCCCGTCGAGCCGGATCCGGAGACGAGGCCGTTCTTGGCCCGGAAGGCCTCGACCTTCGCCTCGGCCTCGGTGACGCGGCGGCGGAGCGTGTCGATGTTGCCGCCGAGCCAGGTCGAGGCGTAGCGGGCGGTATCGACCTTCGCCGCCTCCAGGGAGCCGAGATAGAGTTCGGCCACCGTGTTGGCGCCCTCGGCCGCGAGGTCCGGGTCGCGCGAGCGGAACTCGACCGTCAGGATGCGCGACTTGCCCGCCGGGTAGACCAGCAGGCGCTCGAGGAAGGCGTCGAGCACCCGCTCCTCGGCCGGGCGTTCGAGGGGGTTGCGGGCGAGACCGAGCAGCATCAGGGCCTGACGCAGGGGGCCGGGCGTGCCGGCCTCGGCGTCGAATTCCGGGTTGCCGACGAGCTTGAGCCGGCGGACCGCCTCGCGGGCGAGGTCGCGCGACATCATCACCTGCGCCTGGCTCGCCACGGCCTGCTCGTCGATCGGCGCGGCCTGATCGGCGCGTTCCTGAGCGGTGCGGGCGAAGGCGGGATCGCGGCTCTCCAGGAGCAGCTTGGCCTCCGCCGTGTAGCGCGGCGGCACGACCTGCACGAAGGCGAGGGCGGCGGCGGCGGCGGCCAGCGTCGGCAGAAGGATCCAGGCCCAGGAGCGGCGCAGCAGGCCCGGCAACTCGGCCACGCTGACGCCCTCCCCCGGGGAGCGGCCTTCGGGTGTTGCGCGCGGGCTGGAGCGGGACATGGACGGCCTTCGCGACGGTACGGGCGGACGTGCCGCCGGGCCGCATCATGACGCCGTTAAGGTTGAGCAGCCGTTAAGCGCTGGCCGCATCGCCGTGCCGGGGACGGGCCGGGGACGGGCCGGGTCAGTCTTCATTAACCCTAACGGACTAGACACCATCCCATCTGGTATTCTCCGACGGTCATGGTGTGATGAACCGGCGCGCTCTGCTCCTGGCACTTTCCGGCAGCCTCGCCCTCGGCGGCTGCCTCCGGCCCGAATTCCGCACCGCGGATCTCGACGCCACCGGCACCGGCTCGATCGGCGCCCGCTACACGCTCGCCGCGGGCGACAAGCTGCGGGTGATCGTGTTCGGGCAGGACAACCTCTCGAACATATACGCGGTCGACGGCGCCGGCCGCATCGCCATGCCGCTGATCGGCGCGGTCGGGATCGGCGGGCAGAGCACGGCCCAGGCCGCCCGCACCATCGAGGCGAAGCTCGCCTCGGGCTACGTGCGTGAGCCCCACGTCACCGTCGAGGTCGATGCCTACCGGCCCTTCTACATCCTGGGCGAGGTCACGACCTCGGGCCAGTACCCCTACGTCAACGGCATGACGGTGGAGAGCGCGGTCGCGATCGCGGCGGGCTTCGGCCCGCGGGCCGCCCGCGACTACGCCGTGCTGACCCGTGGCGGACCGGGCGGCCTCGTCAACGGCATCGTGCCGATGAGCTATCCGGTGCGCCCCGGCGACACGATCGTGATCAAGGAGCGCTTCTTCTGAGCCGTCTCAGGCGCCGCCCCACTGCATGGTGAGCCCGCCATCGACCACGAGGGTGTGGCCCGTGACGTAATCGGCCTCGTACGAGACGAGGTAGAGGATCGCCTGGGCGATGTCCTCCGGCTGGCCGGCCCGGTGCCAGGGGATCCGCTCGAGGGATTGTTCCAGCTTGTCGGGGTTCTCGAAGCGGTCGGCGGTCATCGGCGTCTCGATGAGGCCGGGCGCGACGTTGTTCACGTTGATCCTGTCCTCGGCGAGCTCCCGCGACAGGCTGCGGCACAGCGAGCCGAGCCCGGCCTTCGACATGCCGTAGGGCGCGCTCTCGGGCGTCGGCAGGTGCTGGGCGACCGAGGAGACGAACACCACCTTGCCGCGCCCGCCGGCCGCCCGCCGCAGGTGGATGAAGGGCCGCACGGTGAAGAGCGGCCCCATCAGGTTCACCCTGAGGATCTGTTCGAGGCGCGCGTCCTCCATGTCGGCCACGGCCATGCCGCTCATCGCCTGCCCCGCGTTGGCCACCAGGATGTCGAGCACGCCGAACCGGCTCGCGATCGTGTCGTAGGCGGCCCGCACCGCGCCCGGGTCGCCGACGTCGAGCTGAAGGGCGAGCGCCCGGCGGCCCGCGGCCTCGACGCGCGCTTGCGTCTCCCGGATGCCGTCCGCGTCCGTGTGGTAGGTGATCGCCACGTCCGCGCCCGCGCGGGCCAGGAGTTCGGCCGTGGCCCGGCCGATACCGGAATCGGCGCCCGTCACCAGGGCCCGCTTGTTCTGCAGCTTCATGCGTGTCGCCCGCTCCCCGGCGCGACGGCCCGGATCGCGGTGATGCGCCGCCGTCGGCATGGCAATCGATGCCCGCGGGCGCGGTTCCGGACCCGCGGCGGCGGCGCATCGTCCCCGTCCGGAACCGCCGCGCCGGGGCCGGCGTCTTTTGACGGGCCGGGCCGGCCTGCCTAATCAGGACGCAAGCCGGCTCAGCAGCCCCCGCCACGGCACATGCAGCGAGAATGACGACCCTGGCCCATCCGGATCCCGCGCAGGACGGCGCGCCCGAGGAGAGCGCGCCGACCACGCGCTGCCGCATCCTGGCGGTGGCCGAGCGCTCGTTCCGGGAGATCGGCTACCAGAAGACCACGGTGGCCGACATCGCCAAGACGCTGAAGATGAGCCCGGCCAACGTCTACCGCTTCTTCGACTCGAAGAAGGCGATCAACGAGGCCGTGGTCGAGCGCGTCACCGGCGAGGTCGAGGCGCTGATCGCCCGGATCGCGGACGCGGCCGGCCTCTCCGCCGAGGCGCGGCTGCGGCAGGCGATCACGATGCTTCACCGCGATACGGTCGAGCGCTGGGCCGGCTATCCGCGCATCCACGAGATGGTCGAGGCGGCGATGGGGGAGAGCTGGGAGGTCTGCCGCCACCATGTCGACCGCATCGGCGCCGTGTTCGAGCGCATCGTGCGCGACGGCGTCCGCAGCGGCGAGTTCGAGGCGGAGGATCCGGCGGTCGCGGCCCGCTGCGTGCAGGCCGCGATCCTGCGCCACACCCACCCGCTCATGGTGAGCCAGCTGCCGCAGGTGCCGGAACCGACCCTCGAGCAGATCGTCGCCTTCGCGCTGCGCGCCCTGCGGCCGGCGCGCCCGGCTGCGGGATGAGACGCGCGTCCGCTCCACGGATGCTGCGTGCTGCCTCGGTGTGAGGCTGGCGCACGCCGCAATTCCGCCCCTGCAGAGCAAGCGCCTGTGCCGAGCGGGCCCTGAGGCGGATAGAGCGCTGGTCCCCTACTCCGAGGCCGGCGTGCTCGCGGTCGGCGGCGCCTCCGTGGCGCCGGGCTGCGGGCCGTCGTAGCCCTGGATCACGAGGATCTCGGCCTGCGTGCTTCCTTGGAGTGCGCGGGCCTCTTGGTAGAGGTCGGAGTTCCAGCAGGCGAGCGCCGCCTCGTAGGTCGGGAATTCCAGCACCACGTTGCGGGCTCGCGCCGTGCCGGCCACCGCCTCGAAGCCGCCGCCCCGCACGAGGAAGCGCCCTCCGAACTTGGCGAACGCCGCCCCGTTCGCCTGCGCGTAGCGCCCGTAGGCCTCCGGGTCGCTCACATCGACCCGCACGATCCAGTAGCCTCTGGCCATCACGCCGACTCCATCTCCTCGACGATCGCCCGCGCCACGGCCCGCGGATCGGCCGCGCCCGTGATCGGGCGGCCGACCACGACGTGGTCGATGCCGGCCCGGCGTGCCTCTCCGGGCGTCAGCACCCGCTTCTGGTCGCCGGGGTCGGACCCCGCCGGACGGATGCCGGGGGTCACGATCAGGCGGTCGGGTCCCACGATGCCGCGCACCGCCGCCGCCTCGGCAGCGCTGCAGACGATGCCGTCGATGCCGATCTCGCGGGCCTGCTCCGAGCGCCGCGCCACCATCTCGGCGACCGGCAGGGCGTATCCGGCTTCCCGCGCGTCCGCCTCGTCGTAGGACGTCAGTACCGTGACGGCGAGGATCTTGAGGCGTCCGCCCCGGCCGCGCACCGCCGCCCGCATGGTCTGGGGATAGGCGTGCACCGTGAGGAAGCTGGCGCCGAGGTCGGCCACCGCCCGCACGCCCTCCTCCACCGTGTTGCCGATGTCGTGGAGCTTCAGGTCGAGGAACACCTTGAGGCCGCGGTCCGTCAGCGCGCGCGCGAAGGCGAGGCCGCCGCCGTACCCGAGCCGGTAGCCGATCTTGTAGAAGGTGGCCGCATCCCCGATCCGGTCCACCAGGGCGCGGGCGCCCTCCACGTCGGCGAGGTCGAGGGCGACGATCAGGCGGTCGCGCGGGTCGGTGATCTGGCTCATGCGGTCTCCGGTCGGGCGCGAGGGATCGGGCCGGCCTCACCGTTTGTCAATCGCGCGCCATCACCCGCGCGACCTCGGCACGCAGGACGGGAAGCAGTTCGGCCTCGAACCAGGGCTCGCGCTTCAGCCAGCCGTTGTTGCGCCAGGAGGGGTGCGGCAGTGGCAGCACGCGGGGCCTGCCCGGCCGGCCGAGGATCGCGCGCCAGCCGCGCACCGTGGCGGTGAGCCCACCCGGCATCCTGCCCAGGTGCCACCCTTGCGCGTACTGGCCGATCACCAGGATCAGCTCGAGGTCCGGCAGGCCCTCGAAGAGCTCGGCTCGCCAGCGCTCCGCGCATTCCCGCCGCGGCGGCCGGTCGCCACCCTTGGCGTCGAGGCCGGGGAAGCACGAGCCCATCGGCACGATGGCAACGCGGGCGGCGTCGTAGAAGGCCGCCTCGTCGAGGCCGAGCCAGGCGCGCAGCCGCACGCCGGAGGGGTCCGTGAAGGGCTTGCCGGTGCGGTTCGCTCGCGTGCCCGGCGCCTGGCTGGCGATGCAGAGCCGGGCGGTGCCCGAGCCCTGCACGATCGGCCGGGGCTCCTGGGGCAGGGGCGGCCCGTAGAGCGGGGCGTCGCGGCAGATCCGGCAGGCGCGCAGGCGCGTGGCGGTCGTCGCGAAGGTGTCGGGGGTGGTCATCCATCCGGCAGATGGGGGCTGCCACGATGAACGGCCAGGGCGCCGGGACGGACACGAAAAAACGGCGCGGGGTGAGCCGCGCCGTGAAGGGGTCTTGCTGGGGTCTAGAAAGCCTTGGGGTGCTTTCGAGAACGGGCTTAGACCCCGTGACCGCCGCCGCGATGTGCGGCGAATCACACGCCCTTCAGGCCGGCGAGGTCGAGGGGCAGCGCGCGCAGGCGCTGGCCGGTCGCCGCGAAGACCGCGTTGGAGATGGCAGGCGCCAGGACCGGGACGCCCGGCTCGCCGATGCCGGTCGGCGCCGCCTGGCTCGGCACGATGTGCACCGCGACCTCCGGCATCTCGCTCATCCGGGTCGGTTCGTAGGCGTCGAAGTTCCGTTCCTGCACCACGCCGTCCTTCAGGGTGACGCGGTTGCGCAGGACCGAGGAGAGCGCGAAGCCGACCGCGCCCTCGACCTGCGCCCGCACGATGTCCGGGTTGACCGCGATGCCGACATCGACCGCCGCCACGATCCGGTTGACCTTGATGCTGCCGGCGCCCGCGGTGACGTCGGCCACCATGGCCACGTAGGAGCCGAAGGATTCGTGGACGGCGACGCCGAGGGCGCGGCCCTTCTCGCTCTCCTGCGTCGCGCCCCAGCCCGCCTTCTCGGCCGCGAGCTTGAGCACCCCCGCGAGGCGCGGCGCGTTCGCCAGCAGCGAGAGGCGGTAGGCCACCGGATCGACCTTGGCGGCGTGGGCCAACTCGTCGATCATCACCTCCATGGCGTGCGCCGTGTGGGTGTGGCCGACCGAGCGCCACCACAGCACCGGCACGCCCTCGCGGGCGTTGTGGACCTCGAAGCGGTAGGCCGGCAGGGCGTAGGGCGTGTCGGAGGCGCCCTCGACCGTGGTGCCGTCGACGCCGTTCTTCACCAGCATCGCCTCGAACGGCGAGCCGATCATGATCGACTTGCCGACCATGACGTGCTGCCAGCCGGTCACCGCGCCCTTGGCGTCGAGGCCTGCCCGGATCTTGTGGTAGACGGTCGGGCGGTAGTAGCCGCCCGTCATGTCGTCCTCGCGGGTCCAGACGAGGTGCACGGGCGCCTTCGCGTCCCAGGCCTTCAGGATGTGGGCGGCCTCCGCGATGTAGTCGGCGGACGGCGTGGCGCGCCGGCCGAAGGAGCCGCCGGCCCACTGCGTGTGCAGCCGGACCTTGTCGGGGGTGACGCCGAGGATCGCGGCGGCGGTCGCCTGCTCGATCGTCTGGAACTGCAAGCCCGCATAGATGTCGTAGGTGCCGTCCGGCGCCCGCTCGATCGTGGCGTTCAAGGGCTCCATCGCGGCATGCGCCAGGTAGGGGAAGCTGAACTCCGCCTCCAGGACCTGGGCCGCGCCCTTGATGCCGGCGGCCGGGTCTCCGCGCTCGGAGGCGACGATGCCGGGGCGCTTGGCCGTCTCGCGGTACGCGGCCAGGATCGCGTCGGAGGAGCGGGTCTCGGCCGCGCTCTCGTCCCAGGTGACCTTCAGGGCCTCGCGGCCCTTCATCGCCGCCCAGGTGTCGCGGGCGATGACCGCGACGCCGCTCGGGACCGCCACCACGTCGATCACGCCCGCGACCTTGCGGGCGGCCGCGTCGTCGAAGCCCGTCACGGTGGCGCCGAAGCGCGGCGGGTGGGCGACGACCGCCG
>NZ_LSIX01000055.1:0-6235 GCF_001556475.1 Methylobacterium sp. CCH5-D2
CCTACGCCTTCGAGTCGATCGACTTCGCGGCGATCCCGGGCTTCGGCGGCGTCGCTCCCAACCTCCTGATCGCGCTGGCGCCCGACGGCACCTTCCGGGACGCGCGGGTGCTCGCCCACCACGAGCCGGTCTTCCTCGAGGGGCTGGGCTCCGAGCCGCTCTTCGCCTTCGTCGAGCAATATGTCGGGCTCTCGGCCCGGCGGGCGATCCGGGTCGGGCGGCCGAACGCGCGGGCGGGCGGCGCCCCGCCCCAGACCACGGTCGACGGCATCAGCATGGCCACCGCCTCGACCCGGGTGATCAACGAGACGATGCTCTCGGCCGCGCTCGCGGTCGCCCGGGCCAAGCTCGGCTTCGGCGCCGGCGCGGTCGGCCTGAAGGTCGAGCCGCGGCCCGAGGCCGAGGCGCTCGACGTCGCGGAGCTGGAGCGCCGCGGCTGGCTCCTGCGCTTCACCCTGTCCCAGGAGGCGGCCGACCGGGCCTTCGCGGGCACCGGGCTGGAGGATGCCGATCCGGGCCGAGGGGCTCCGTCCGAGCCCTTCGCCGACCTCAGGATCGCCTATCTCAACGTGCCGACGATCGGCCGCGCGGTTCTGGGGGAGGCGGCCTACGGGCGGCTGATGCGGGAGCTCGCGGGCGACCACGCCGTGCTGGTGGCGAGCGCCGGCCGCTGGAGCCCGATCCCGGACGACTTCGTGCTCGGCTCGATCCCCGAAGCCTTGAGCGTGCAGCAGGGCGGCCTCGCGCTCGCCGCCCGGGACATGGCCTGGGAACGGCGCGACCTCGCCCCCGGCTTGCCGCCCGGTCCCTGGACGCTGCTCCGCATCGGCGAGGCGGCGGGCTTCGACCCCTCCGCCCCCTGGACGCTCGCCCTGAAGCTCACCCGCCAGCGCGGCCAGATCTTTCCCGAGACGGTCACCCGCGAGGTCGGCGCCCAGTACCGCCTGCCGCCGGACCTGTTCGTGCGGCAGGCGCCCGATACCGGCCCGCACTGGAGCGACGGCTGGCGGGCGCGGGCGCCGGAGCTCGCGATCATCGCGGCGGCGCTCGCGCTCCTCGTGCCGGTCCTGGCGCGCCAGCGCGGCCTCGTGGCCCGGGCCCGGCCCTTCGGGCGCTTCCGGCTGGCCTATCTCGCCTTCACCCTGGGCTTCGTCGGCTGGTACGCGCAGGCGCAGCTCTCGGTGGTGACGCTGGCCGGGCTGGCGCGCGCCGCCGCGGGCCGGGGCGACCTCACCTTCCTGCTCTACGACCCGCCCTCGCTGCTGCTCTGGGGCTTCGTGCTCGCCACGCTCCTCGTCTGGGGGCGGGGCACCTTCTGCGGCTGGCTCTGCCCGTTCGGGGCCCTGCAGGAACTGGCCGCGCGGCTGGCCGCCCCCTTGCGCATCCGCCAGATCGCCGTGCCGCCGCGCCTCGACCGGCACTTGCGGAACCTGAAATACGCGGTGCTGGCCGCGATCCTGGCGACGGCCGCCGCGGGCTCCCCGGCGACCGACGCCCTCGCGGAGGTCGAGCCCTTCAAGACGGCCATCACCCTGTACTTCTGGCGCAGCCTCCCCTTCGTGCTCTACGGGGCCGGGCTGATCGTCCTCAACCTCTTCGTCTACAAGGGCTTCTGCCGCTACCTCTGCCCGCTCGGCGCGGGCCTGGCCGTGCTCGGGCGGCTGCGCCTGCTCGACTGGATCCCGCGCCGGCCGGAATGCGGCAGCCCCTGCCAGCTCTGCCGGGTGCGCTGCCGCTACGGCGCGATCGATGCGCGGGGACGGATCGACTACCCCGAGTGCTTCCAGTGCATGGATTGCGTCACCATCGTGCACGACCCGGGACAGTGCGTGCCGCAGGTCCTGGCGCGGCGCCGCCGGCCGGCCGCCGCCGCTCCCACCAAGCGCGCGGAGGTCGCGTGAGCCCACGTTCGCCCCTCGCCCGCCGACGCCTGCTGATCGGCGGCCTCGGCGGTCTGGCGGCGCTCGCCGCCGGGCCCGCGGCCCTGCGGGCGATGGCCCGGACCCGAGGCCTGCGCACGGCCACGCGGGCCGGGCTCGCCTTCGGCACGACCGTCTCGCTCACCCTGGTCCACGCCGAGGCCGCCGCGATCGAGGCGGGGTTTCGCGCGGGCTTCGCGGCGATCCGCGCGGTCGAGGCGGCCGGCAGCCTGTACCGGCCGGACAGCGCGCTCGCCCGGCTCAACCGGGACGGGCTCCTCGCCGAGCCCGACCCGCTGCTCGCCGAGATGCTGGGCTTCGCCCTCGACCTCGCGGCGGCGAGCGGGGGCGCCTTCGATCCCACCGTGCAACCCCTCTGGACCCTCTGGGCGGCGGCCGCCGCGCGGGGCGAGCGTCCCGGCGCGGCCGCGCTCGCGGACACCCTCGGGCGCGTCGGCTGGCGCGCCGTGGCCCGGTCCGAGGCGGAGATCCGGCTGCGGCCCGGCAGCGCGCTCACCCTCAACGGCCTGCTGCAGGGCTACGCCGCCGACCGCGTGATGGGCGCGCTCGGGGCCTGCGGCATCGCGCACGCCTTCGTGGATACCGGCGAGTTCGGGGCGCGGGGGGCGCACGCGGACGGCGCGCCCTGGCGGCTCGGGCTGGCGGGGCCGCGCCGGGGCGACCCGCTCGCGGGGGTGATCGCGCCCTTCACGGGCTTCGCGGCGACCTCGGGGGACGACGCCACCGCCTTCTCGGCGGACCGGCGCGACCACCACATCTTCGATCCCGCCACCGGCACCTCGCCGCCCGCGCTCTCGGCCGTGACGGTGACGGCCCCGAGCGGGCTCCTGGCCGACGCCCTCTCCACGGCGGCCTTCGTGCTGGGCGAGGCGGCGGGCGCGGCGCTCGTGGCGCGCTACCCGGGCTGCGCGGCGCGGTTCACGCCCAAGGTGGCGTGAGCCGCGCCCCTACTCTACTTGTCGTACTTGACGTAGGCGAAGCGCGGGTCGGTCGGTGTGCCCTCCAGCGGGCCGCCCTCGGCGCCGGGCTGCCAGCCCACCACCTCCTCGATCTTGGCGGCCAACGCGAAGTCCTTGTCGGTGATGCCCTTGGCGGCGTGGTTCATCAGCCGCACCTCGACCCAGGCGTAGGAGGCGGTGAGGTCCGGATGGTGCCACGCGGCCTCGGCGAGGTGGCCCACCGTGTTGATCACCATGAGCGTGCTCTTCCAGCCCGCCGTCTTGTAGGTGCGCCGGATCCAGCCGTCCTCGTAGCGCCAGGCCGGCAGCTCGGCCTTCAGCCGCGCCTCGATCGTGGCCTCGTCCAGGGCTCCCTCGCGCCGCTCGCTCATCGTCCGCTCCTCCGCCTCGTTTCCGAGAGCGTGCCGCGGGCGGGAGGCGCGCGCAAGGCGGGGTGCGGGGGTGCGGCGCAGGCGCCCGCCTCCGTCCCGACCGGCCCGTTGCCGATGGACGCGGTGGGGCGAGCACCCTATGACTTTTTGGCAATGGCACCGGGTCCCGCCCGCGCGCGAAGCTCGCGGGCGGGACCCGGCCTCGAAGAAGCGCGAACACCCAGGGAGACGACGCCATGCTGTCACGGCGCGGATTGCTCGCCGCCGCGGCGCTCGCGGCCCTGGCCGCGCGGCCCGTCCCGTCCGCCCGGGCGAGCACGCCGACGTTCCGGCTGGGCAGCCTGCCCTTCGGCACGGTCGCCTGGGAGGCGGCGGTGATCAAGGCCCGCGGCCTCGACACGGCCAACGGCTTCAGCCTCGAGGTGGTCAAGCTCGCCGGCAACGACGCGGCGCGCATCGCCTTCATGGGCGGCCAGGTCGATGCCATCGTGGGCGACCTGCTCTGGGCGGCCCGCCTCGGCAACGAGGGCCGGGCGATCCGCTTCATCCCCTACTCGACCACCGAGGGCGCCGTGATGGTGCCGGAGGCGAGCCCCATCCGCGGCCTGAAGGATCTCGCTGGCAAGCGGCTGGGCGTGGCGGGCGGCCCCCTCGACAAGAACTGGCTGCTGCTCAAGGCCCAGGCCCGGGACGCCGCCGGGCTCGACCTCGAATCGGGGGCTGACCTCGCCTACGGCGCGCCGCCGCTGATCACCCTGAAGCTGGAGCAGGGCGCGCTCGACGCCGCGCTCACCTACTGGACCTACTGCGCCCGGCTGGAGGCCAAGGGCTTCCGCCGGGTGATCGGGGCCGACGACATCATGCGGGCCTTCGGGGCGACGGGCTCCGTCGCGCTGATCGGCTACCTCGTGGACGGCGCCGCCGTCGAGGGGAAGCCCGAGCTGGTGGCGGGCTTCGCCCGCGCCTCGCGCGCCGCCAAGGACATGCTGGCCTCCGACCCCGCGACCTGGGAGATCGTCCGCCCGCTGATGACGGCGGAGGACGAGGCCACCTTCGCGGCGCTGAAGCGCGAGTTCCTCGCCGGCATCCCGCGGCGCCCCATCGCGGAGGAGCGCGCGGACGGGGAGCGGCTCTACGCGGTGCTGCAGCGGCTCGGCGGCGAGCGCGTCGTCGGGAGCGGGGCGAGCCTGCCCGCGCGGCTCTACTTCGACGGGGCCCGGAATGGCTGAGCGGCGGATCCGGCAGACGGCCCGGCAGGCGGCCCGGCGGGCGGGGCGCTCCCGCGCATGACGCGCCCGTGATCTCGTCCGCGACGCCTGCCGCATGACGCTCCTCGCGCGCCTCGTCTCGGTGCTGGTGCTGCTCGGCGCCTGGCAGGCGGCCGCCGCGCAGGCCGGCTCGCGCCTGTTGCCGGCCCCGCTGGCGGTCGCCGAGTTCATCGCCCAGGAGGCGGCGCGCGGCGACCTGTTCCACAATGTCGGCGTCACGCTGCTGCGCGTCGCGATCTCCTTCGCGCTCGCCATGGGCCTCGGCGTGCTCCTCGGCGTCGCGCTCGGGCGGATCCGGGCGCTCGACGCGGTGCTCGACACGCCGCTGCTCGCGCTCCTCAACACGCCCGCCCTCGTCATCACGGTGCTGGCCTACATCTGGGTCGGATTGACCGAGAGCGCCGCGATCCTGGCGGTGGTGCTCAACAAGCTGCCGAACGTCGCGGTGATCCTGCGCGAGGGCGCGCGCGAGCTCGACGCGGGGCTCGAGGAGATGGCCCGCACCTACCGGTTCGACCGCCGCACCTGGATCCGGCACGTGCTGGTGCCCCAGCTCCAGCCCTACGTGGTGGCCGCCGCCCGCTCCGGGCTCTCGCTCGCCTGGAAGATCGTGCTGGTGATCGAGCTGCTCGGGCGCCCGGACGGGGTCGGCTTCGCGATCAACTTCTACTTCGTGCAGAGCACCAACGTCGCGGCGATCCTCGGCTACAGCATCGTCTTCATGAGCGTGATGATCGCGATCGACATCCTCGTCCTGCAGCGGATCCAGGCCCATGTCCGCCGGAGGCGATAGAATGTCCGCCGGAGGCGATAGGATGTCCGCCGGAGGCGATGGGATGTCCGCCGGGGCGCCGATCCTCCGGGTCGCGATCGACCGCAAGGTCTACCACGCGGGCTCGCCCGAGCCCGTCGAGGCGGTGCGCGGGCTCGCCTTCACGGTGGGGCAGGGCGAGATCGTCTGCCTGATCGGTCCCTCGGGGGCGGGCAAGTCGACCACCTTGCGCATCCTGCTCGGGCTCGACGGCGACTACGAGGGCCGGATCGAGCCGGATCCGCGCGGGGCCGAGACCGCGCCCGGCATGGTGTTCCAGGAACCGCGGCTGCTGCCCTGGCGCACGGTCGAGCAGAACGTGCGCCTCGCCATGCCGCGGGGCCGGCGCGGGCGCGACCTCGACGCCTTGTTCGAGCATCTCGGGCTCGCGCCCTGGCGCGCCCGCTACCCGGGCGCGCTCTCGCTCGGCATGCAGCGGCGGGTGGCGCTCGCCCGGGCGCTCGCCGACGACCCGCGCCTGCTCGTGCTCGACGAGCCCTTCGTCTCGCTGGACGACGCGGCGGCGGCGAGCCTGCGGGGCCTCGTGGTGGACACCGTCGATCGCCTCGGCATGAGCGTGCTGATGGTCACCCACAACGTCGCCGAGGCGATCGCGGTCGCCGACCGGCTGCTCCTGCTCTCGCCCCGCCCGGCGAGCCTCGTGGCCGAGGTGCGCCTCGACCGGCCGCGGGCCGCGCGCGACCGCGCCTGGGCGGACGCGACCCGGCGGGATCTGGCCGAGCGCCACCCGGGCGTGATCGCGGAGTGATACGATCTCCGGTTGATCGGTTCGGCCGCGTGCGGTGAACCGCGCCGTGCTCCCTCTCCCACAGGGAGAGGGTTGGGGTGAGGGGTATGACGCTTCAGAACAGCGCTCGGCATCGAC
>NZ_LSIX01000562.1:0-253 GCF_001556475.1 Methylobacterium sp. CCH5-D2
GCGGCGTCGAGCGGCTCGCGGTCGAACACGTCGAGGGCCGCGCCGCCGAGATGGCCCGATCGGAGCGCGGCGGCGACCGCCGCCTCGTCCACCACGCCGCCGCGGGCCGCGTTGATCAGCACGGCGCCCTTCGGCATCCGGGCGATCGCCTCCGCGCCGATCAGGCCGCGGGTCCCCTCGGTGAGCGGCACGTGGAGCGAGAGCACGTCGCTCTCGGCGATCAGGGCGTCGAGGTCGCGGCGGGCGATCCCGC
>NZ_LSIX01000563.1:0-386 GCF_001556475.1 Methylobacterium sp. CCH5-D2
CCGCCGCTCTTCGTTTGCGCCGCCGGAGTTTGCGCAGCCGGGTCGCCCGTGATGCGTGAGAGACGTGGCCCGCCCCCCCGGCTCGGAGGAGGCGGGCCCGGTGCTTCAGTTGCAGCTCATCATCGCGGCGGGGCGAATCGCCTGCCCGCTCGCATCGGCGGCGGGCGTGAAATCGCCGGTCTCGGGATCGCGGACCAGCAGCTGGCCCGAGGCCACGCCGAAATGCGCGCCGTGGAGCTGGACCTTGCCCGCATCGACCCGCTCCTTGATGAACGGGAAGGTCAGCAGGTTCTCGATGCTCTGGCTCACCATCGCGTGCTCCAGGCGGGTGAGATAGTCGGGGGCCGAGGAATCGCCCGCCTTCGCCTCGGCGGGGGCCACCAGCG
>NZ_LSIX01000564.1:0-3068 GCF_001556475.1 Methylobacterium sp. CCH5-D2
CGGCGGGCGGCTCGGCGGGGCGGCGCTCCTGCCGCGCATGATCCCGCTCGGCGAGGCGGACGAGGCGGAACTCGACCTCGCGGCCGAGCCGCTCCTGGAAAACGGCCCCGACCCCTTGAGCGCGCCGATGCCGCCGCTGGAGCGGCGGCTGATCCTCGCGCGCCTCGTCCAGTCCTGGGCGGCCACCGTCGACCGCACGCTGCTGCCGCTCGATGCCGAGGTGCCGTTCCTCGTGCCCTCCTCGCCCGCCGACGCGGTCGGGCTCGCGGCCGATCTCGAGCGCCTGATGGATGCCCTCACCGTCGAGGGCCTGCCCTGGTCGGAGATCGGCAGCGCCGTCGAGGCGGAGTACTCGCGCTATTTCGGCCTCACCCTCGATTTCGTGCGCATCGCCGCCGAGTTCTGGCCCGGAATCCTCGACGAGCGCGGGATGAGCGATCCCGTCTCGCGCGCCCGCGGGCTCGTGCTGGCCGAGGCCAAGCGCCTCGCCCGCGAGCGGCCCGCCGACCCCGTGGTGGTGGCGGGCTCGACCGGCTCGGTGCCGGCGACCGCCCGGCTCATCGCCGCGGTGGCGGCCCTGCCCCGCGGCGCCGTGGTGCTGCCGGGCCTCGACCGCGACCTCGACGCCGCCGGCTGGGACGCGATCGAGACGGGCACCGGCGAGGACCGCGAGATCGCCCACGGCCATCCGCAGGCGGTGCTGCACCGGCTCGTCGGCCGCCAGGGCCTGAACGTGGCGCGGGACGCCGTCGTCGAGCTCGGGCGACCGGACCCGAAATCCGCCGCGCGCGCCGCGCTGCTCTCGCAGGCGCTCCGCCCGGCCGAGACCACCGACGCCTGGGCCCGCCTCGACCCGGCCGAGCGCGACCGGACCGCCGCCCTCGGCCTCGCCCATCTCTGCGTGGTCGAGGCGGCCGACGAGCGCGAGGAGGCGCTGGCCGCCGCGATCGCGCTGCGCGAGGCGCTGGAAACGCCCGGCCTCACGGCGGCCCTCGTCACGCCCGACCGCGGGCTCGCCGCCCGCGTCGCCCAGGAACTCGCCCGCTGGGGCATCGTCGCGGAGGACAGCGCCGGGGTGCCCCTCGCCCGCAGCCCGGCGGGCCGCCTCGCGCGGCTCGCGGCCGAACTCGCCGCCGACCTCCTGCGTGAGCAGGGCGACGCCATCCCCCCCCGCCTGCTGGCCCTGCTCGCCCACCCGCTCGTGCTGCTCGGGCTGCCCCGCGCCGACGTGGTGCGCGGCGCCGCCGCCCTGGAGATCGGGGTGCTGCGCGGCCTCGCCCCGAAACCCGGCTTCGACGGGATCCGGCAGGTGCTCGCCGCCGAGCGCGCGGGCGCGCCCGAGCGCCAGCCCCGGGCGAAGCGCCGCCTGAAGGCGATCGACTGGGACCTCGCCGCCGCGCTCCTTGACCGGCTGGAGGAGGCGTTCGCAGACTTCCCCGGACCGGGCGAGGCCGCGGAGGGCAACCTCGTGGCGCTCGCCGGCCGCCACCGCGCCGCCTGCGACCGGCTGACCGCCGCGCCCGAGGGATCGCCCGAGACCGCCGACGCCTCGTTGAACTGCCTCGACGCCCTGTTCGACGACCTCGAACTCACCGACCCGGAACTCCTGCCCGGCCGCTTCGACGACTACCCGGCCTTCTTCACCGCGCTCGCCCGCGAGCGGATGGTGCCCTGCGCAGGGACAACTCCGCACCCGCGCCTGCGCGTCCTCGGCTTGCTTGAAGCGCGCCTGCTGACGGCCGACCGGATCGTGCTCGGCGGCCTCGACGAGGGCGTCTGGCCGATGCGGGCGACGACCGACGCCTTCCTCAACCGGCCGATGCGCGAGCGCGTCGGGCTCGACCCGCCCGAGCGCCGCATCGGCCAGATGGCGCACGACTTCGTGCAGGGGTTGGGCCCGCGCGACGCGATCATCACCCGCGCGGCCAAGCGCGAGGGCGCGCCGACCGTGCCCTCGCGGCTCCTGCAGCGCGTGCGCGCCTTCGCGGGCGAGGCGCGCTGGGGCGAGGCGGTGGCCCGCGGCCGGCGCTTCCTCGGCTACGTGGGCGCCATCGACAGCCTGCCGCCGCAGCCGCGCCTCACCCAGCCGAAGCCGCGGCCGGACCCGGCGCTGTTCCCGCGCTCGCTCAGCGTCACCGAGGTCGAGACCCTGGTGCGCGACCCCTACAGCATCTTCGCCCGCCACGTGCTCGGGCTCGACCCGCTCGATCCGCTGGCGGCCCAGCCCGGCACCAGCGACCGCGGCTCCCTCGTGCACGACGTCTTCGGGACCTTCGCCGAGCGCTTTCCCGAGGCTCTGCCCGCCTTCGACCTCGCGGCCCAGCATCTCGCCGACATCGCCGTGAACGCCTTCGCGGAGATCGAGAACACCTATCCGGAGCTCTACGCCGAGTGGTGGCCGCGCTACGAGCGCATGGCCGCGGCCTACCTGCCCTGGGAGGTCGAGCGGCGGGCGGGATTGCGGCAGGTGCATCCCGAGATCTACGGCCGCTGGGAGATCCCGATGGGCCGCGAGACCTTCACCCTGCGCGCCCGTGCCGACCGGATCGAGGCCCGCGCCGACGGCAGCGCCTGCATCGTCGACTTCAAGACCGGCCTGCCGCCGAGCAACCGCGAGGTCTTCGCCGGCTTCTCGCCGCAGCTGACGCTCGAGGCCGCGATGCTGATGGCGGGCGCCTTCAAGGGTTTTCCAAGGACCGCGACCGCGCCGGACCTGCTCTACGTCTACGCCTCGGGCGGGCGGAAGGCCTTCACGCCGATGCCGGTGAAGACGCCCCGCGGCGAGACCCGCGGCGTGCCGGAGGTCGTGGCGGAGCACGCGGAGCGCCTGCGCGGGCTGGTGGCCCGCTTCATGACCGGCGAGGCGGCCTACGTCTCGCGGCCCTATCCGAAATACGCGCGGGCTTACGGCGCGTACGATCACCTCGCGCGGGTGCTCGAATGGTCGCAGGCGGGGGAGGGGGAGGCGTGATGGACGCGACGCTGCCGCATCTTCCCTCCCCCCTCTGCGGGGGAGGGTACCCTGCGCAGCAGGGGGGGCCGGGACGAAGTCCCGCAAGAGGGGACCC
>NZ_LSIX01000565.1:0-2812 GCF_001556475.1 Methylobacterium sp. CCH5-D2
CCCCGCCGAGCCCCGAGCCGATCGCGGAGGAGCGTCGCCGGGCGATGCTCGCCTGGATCGGGGCCGACGCGGAGACGCGGGCGCGCGAGGCCCGCGCGTTCATCCGCCAGAATGTCGGCGCGCCGCTGGCGCCCGGGGACGAGGACGCGGCGACCGCCGACGTGCTGCGGGCCGCGCCGGACGCGTGGCGCGCCTGGCTCGAATCGGGCGCGAACGAGGATTGGGCCGCCCGCATCGGCGTCCTGCGCACGCCGGCGCTGATCCTGGCGGGCGGTGACGATGCCGATCTCGGCCCCGCCGGACAGGCCGCCCTCACGGCGCCCCACCTCGCCCACGCCCGCACGCGGGTCCTCGACGGCGC
Organism: Methylobacterium sp. CCH5-D2; assembly: GCF_001556475.1. Classification (NCBI taxonomy): domain Bacteria; kingdom Pseudomonadati; phylum Pseudomonadota; class Alphaproteobacteria; order Hyphomicrobiales; family Methylobacteriaceae; genus Methylobacterium; species Methylobacterium sp. CCH5-D2. The sequence continues at coordinate 362 of NZ_LSIX01000565.1, forward strand.
CGGCCACCTGCTGCCGCTGGAACGGCCGGACGCCGTGGCGGCGGAGATCGCTGCCCACCTCGCCGCGGCAGCGCCCGCAGACCCCGCGCCGGCGCGGATCCCCGCGGATTACGCCGCGCTGATCGCCTCCGAGCGGGTCAACCCGCGCCTGCGGGCGGCCCTCGTCGAGCGCGCCGAGCCGGACGATCCGGCCTACGCCCCCGCCGCGCTCGACCCGGTCGCGCTGGCGCTGCTGCGCGCCGTGGTGGCCCGGGTGCTGCCCGAGGCCGGCTTCGACATCGCCGCCCGGCTCGACGCGCGTCTGGCGAGCGGTGCGGGCGACGGCTGGCGCTTCTCCCGCCTGCCGCCGGACGCCCACGCCTACCGCGCCGGCCTGCGCAGCCTCGACGCCGCCGCGCGGGCGGAGGGCGCGCCGTTCCTCGCCCGCGACGGAGCGGGCCGGGACGCGCTGCTGCGGGCGGCCCAGGAGGGCCGACTGGCGGTGCCCGAGACGGCGGACCCGCGCCTCGACGCGGAGCAGATGGTGCTGTGGTTCGAGGATCTGCGCGCCGACGCGGTGCGCACCTACCTCGCGCACCCGGCGACGCTCGCCCGCCTCGGATTCTCGGGGATCGGCGCCGGCGGCACCGGCACGCCCGACCCGGACGGGCTCGCCCGCAATCTTCCGGGCTTCGTCCGGACCGGGCGGAACGATCCCGAACCTTGGGAACCCGAACCTTGGGAACCTGAACCTTGGGAACCGGGACAGAGCGCTCCCGCGGAGGCGGTCCGATGAACCTCGACGGCATGCGGCACCACGCACTGAACGAGGCCGTCGATGCGGTGGTGATCGGCACCGGGGCGGGCGGCGCGCCGGTTCTCGCGCGGCTCGCAGCCGCCGGCCTGAGGGTGGTCGCGCTGGAGGCAGGCCCGAACTTCGCGCCCGCCGCCTTCGCCTTCGACGAGACCTTGGCCGACGAGATCTACTGGACCGGGGAGCGCCTCAGCGGCGGCACCACGCCGGAAGCCTTCGGGGCCAACAACAGCGGCACCGGCGTCGGCGGCTCGACCCTGCACTGGGGCGCCTTCGTGCCCCGGCCCGACAGGCGCGACCTCGCGCTCCACACCGAGACCGGCGAGGGCTGCGACTGGCCGGTCGGCCTCGACGAACTCGTCCCCTTCTACGAGCGGGTCGAGCGCTTCATCGGCGTCTCGGGGGCCGATCCCTATCCGTGGGATCCGGGCCGGCGCTACCCGCTGCCGCCGGTGCCGCGCAACGGCCCGGCGGAGATCATGGCGCTCGCCTGCGGGCAGCGCGGCCTGCGCGCCACGGACGCGCCGGCCGCGGTCGTCTCGCGTCCCTTCGCGCAGGAGGGCGGCCCCGAGCGCGAGGCCTGCATCAATTGCGGCTACTGCCACCAGGGCTGCCGCAACGGCGCCAAGGCCAGCATGGACGTGACCTACCTTCCCCTCGCGCTCCGCCACGGCGCCGAGATCCGGCCGGGCAGCGTCGCGCACGGGCTGGAGCGCGACGCCTCGGGCCGGGTCACGGCGGTGGTCTACCGGCGGGACGGGGTCGATCACCGCCAGCTCTGCGGGGCGGTCTTCCTCTGCGCGGGCGCCGTCGAGACGCCGCGCCTGCTGCTCAATCTGGGTCTCGCCAACGCGAGCGGCCAGGTCGGGCGCAACTACATGGGCCATGTCGCGACCCAGGTCTGGGGCAGCTTCCCCGACCCGATCCGGATGAACCGGGGCTACCCGTCCTCGCTGATCAGCGAGGACATGGTCCGGCCGCGGGACGCCGACTTCGCGGGCGGCTACCTCGTGCAGAGCCTCGGGGTGCAGCCCCTGACGCTCGCCAACGCGGTCGCCCGCACCCGCGGCCTCTGGGGACCGGCGCTCCACGCCTGCCTGGACGGCTACAACCATCTGGCGGGCATCGGCATCAACGGCGAGACGCTGCCCTGCGACGAGAACCGGCTGACGCTCTCCGACGAGACCGACGCGCTGGGCTTGCGCAAGGCGCAGATCAGCTTCGGCTACAGCGAGAACGAGCGCCGCCTGAACGCCCACGCCACCGCCCTGATGCGCGACCTCTGGGAGGCGGCGGGCGCGCGCGACATCTGGGTGCTGGAGCGCGTCGCCCACACCCTCGGCACCTGCCGGATGGGCCGGAGCGGCGACGCGGCCGTGGTCGATCCCTACGGCCGCAGCTTCGACATCCCGAACCTCTGGATCAGCGACGGCTCGACCTTCCCGAGCTCGCTCGCGGCGAATCCGGCGCTCACCATCATGGCGCTGGCGCTGCGGAGCGCGGAAGCGTTCCTGGAGCGGGCGCGGGACGGCTGATCCGGCAGCACGGTCGGGATGGCATCCTGGGCGGCCCTCCATCGGACCACAGACACCCCAAGACAAGACGCGGGTCCCCTCTCCCGTGCGGGAGAGGTCTGCTTTCGCAGAAAGCCGGGTGAG
>NZ_LSIX01000566.1:0-2598 GCF_001556475.1 Methylobacterium sp. CCH5-D2
GTCCCCGTAGGCGCGCGCCCCCGCCGGGGCCTCGCCGGGATCGGTCTCGGGTCGGGTGTCGTCGGGGCGGGTCATCGCATCGCTCCTCGTTCCAGGCCGCGCGCGGCCGCTCCCGGGGCAACCGCCCGCGGGCGACGCGGGCTCCCGCCCGCGTGAGGGCGCCGCGCGCGTTCCCCCCTCCCCTCAACCGACGAGAGGCCCGCCATGCTCACGACGCTCGCGGTCGTGCTGCCGATCTTCGCGCTGATCCTCGCCGGCTGGCTGGCGCGGCGGACCGGCCTGCTCGGTCCCGGCGCCACGGCCGAGCTCAACCGCTTCGTGGTCTGGCTCGCGCTGCCGGCCCTGCTCTTCGACGTGATGGCCCGCAGCGTCGGCCCGGAGATCTGGCAGCCGGGTTTCCTCGCCACCTTCGGCCTGAGCAGCGGCGCCCTCCTCGGCCTGACCGCGTGGCGCGCCCGGCGCCGCGGGCGGCCGCTGGCCGATGCGGCGATCGACGGTCTCAACGCCAGCTACCCGAACACCGGCTACATGGGCTTCCCGCTGGCGCTCGCCGCGCTCGGTCCCGGCTCGCTCGGGCCCACCACCGTCGCGGTGATCCTCACGGTCTGCGTCGTCTTCGCGGGCGCGATCGTGCTGATCGAGGCGGGGCTCCAGGGCGAGGACCGGGGCGGCGGGCGCCGCGGTCCGGTCGTCCGCACGGTGGCGCTGGCGCTGCTGCGCAACCCGCTCCTGGTCGCGCCCTTCTGCGGGGCGCTGGTGCCGCTGCTCGGGCTCGGCGTGCCGGCGCCCGTCGAGGCCTTCCTGAAGCTGCTCGGCGGGGCGGCCTCCCCCTGCGCGCTGGTGGCCCTCGGGCTGTTCCTGGCCGAGCGGCGCGGAGCGGAGCGGGGCGCGCGGAGCCGGCACACGATCATGTGGCTCGCCGGGCTGAAGCTCGTCGCCCACCCGCTCCTCGCCTACGGGCTCGGACGCTTCGTGTTCGATCTGCCGCCGCTCGCGCTCCACACCGCGGTGCTGATGGCGGCGCTGCCCACCGGCACGGGCCCGTTCATGCTGGCGGAGTTCTACCGCCGCGAGGCCGCGCTCACAGCCGACACGGTGCTGGTCTCCACGGTGCTCTCCGTCGTGACCGTCGCGGCCTACCTCGCCCTGGTGGCGGACTGAAGGCCGCGGCGGCCCGAGGTCGGGCCCGCCTCAGCGCCAGCCGAGCAGCACGACGAAACCCGAGAAGGTGAGGGCCGAGGCCATGAGGACGAGCACGCTGAGATCCATGCCTGCCGGATAAGGCGCCGGGGGGGCGGGCGGCCAGCGTGCGAACGGTCGCTGCGGCAGCCTGCCTCGTGGGCGGCTCCGCGGAACGTCGGCCGGGCGTGGGCCGGCGCTCCCGGCGGACACGGAGCGCTCGGCGACGCCCAGACTAATCTATGTTGTTTTGTGGGACCCGCAGCAGTTTTTACGGGATTTCCGCGTGACACGCCCGCCCGGTATGCGACATTCCTGCGCGTGCGCGCCCGGAACATGCATGCATGGCCGAGGCGGCTTGCGCGAGACTTCATGGCCAAACCCTTGATCTCCGAATCGGGAGGGCAATCTTCATGGCTGCGGAGAACCGGAACGGATCAGAGATGACAGAAGAAACGCTTGAGCTAGGCCCCGACATCATCACCTTTGCCGGCGACATCGTCGCGGCCTACGTCTCGAACAATCCCGTGCCGGCTGCCGAGCTGCCCGCGCTGATCGGCAACGTCCACGCGGCCCTGGTCAACCTCAGCGGGGGGGCGACGGCCTCCGCCGCGCCCGAGGAGCCCGTGGAGCAGCCGAGCGCGGCGCAGATCCGCAAGTCGATCACCGAGGGCGGCATCGTCAGCTTCATCGACGGGCGCTCCTACAAGACGCTGAAGCGCCACCTGACCAAGCACGGGCTGACGCCGCAGGCCTACCGCCAGCGCTACGGCCTGCCGGCCGACTACCCGATGGTGGCGCCGGGCTACGCAGCGCAGCGCTCGGCCCTCGCCAAGGAGATCGGGCTGGGCCGCCCCGCCCCGCAGGCCGCCCGCCGCGACGCCGCCTGAGCGCGTCGCGCGCATCCGGACTGGGAAGACCCGCCGCCCGGCAAGGTCGGGCGGCGGGTCTTCTGATATCGGCTCAGGAAAGGTCGATGTCGCCGGACATTCGCCGGCCTCTGTCCAGTTCTGCCCAACCTTCAGGCTGGACCTTCCGGGCGCGAGGACTTATCCGAGGCGCTCAACGGCGCCGCGGCACGAACCGCCCGGCCCGAACGGGAGGTGCCGTCATGGAGCGGCGGAACGATCGTGAGGCGCGCTGGGCCGCGGAGCGGCACGCGCGCGAGGCGGCGCGGAACCAGGCGGCCCTGCTCTGGTCCGCGATCCGGGCGGAGCGCCGGGCCGACGCGGATCCGGGTGCCCGGCTCAGGCCCATCCTGCTCGCCGCGCTGACCGACGAGGCCGGGGCCCGCTAGGTCAGGTCATGGGATCCCCATGGGCCGAGGCCCTTTCGGCGCCCGAGGGCGCTGTGCGGCGGGGTCCCGGGACGGCGGAGCCAGATGCAGGGCTCTGCCCTGCACCCGCCAAAGGTCTCGAC
>NZ_LSIX01000567.1:0-7327 GCF_001556475.1 Methylobacterium sp. CCH5-D2
CGCCGGAGGCGCACCCTCCCCTCGCCTGGAGCCGCCGCCCATGACGGAGTCCCCGACTTGCCCCGCCGGACAGGGGCACGCCGCCCCTGCCGGCGCCCGCCGCGCCACCGGCCCGGACGTCCGGGCGCGGCAAGGCCCGGCCATCCTCCGCCTCTGGCGCGTGGTGCCCGCGACCGGGCTCCGGCCGGCCACGGCCGAGGCGCTGCTGGCCACGCTCCGGACCTGCGCGCCGCCCACCCGCCATCGCTCCTGGGGCGAGGCCCTCGACGGCGACGCCGCCGCCCTGACCCGCGTCGCGGTCACGGTCCTGCGGGTCTGCGGCCCGGAGAGCCGCCTGACGGACCTCGTCGCGAGCGCGCTCCTCGCGCAGGCGCTGCGGGGCGAGCCGGCCGCCGCGGCGCTGCTCGCGCACGCCCTGCGCCGGCTCGGCGAGCGTCGCCCGGGCGAGCCCCACCTCGCCCGGCTCGCCGCGTCCTGGGACGCCTGGGCGCCCCCGCCCGGGGACCGAGCACCGGGGGCCGCCGCGGGCGCTCCCGCCCGCGCCGCGCCGGAAGGGCGCGGCGACCGGTCCCGTCCCCCCGCCGGAAAGGAACGCGGCTTGCGCCTCTGGATCCTGTCTGACCTGCACCGCGACGTCGGCCTGCCCTGGACGCCCGCCGAGATCCCGGACGCCGACGTGGCGGTCGTGGCCGGCGACGTTCGGGAGGGCCTGGTCGAGAGCGTCACCTGGCTCGCGCACGTCATCCGCCCGCACATGCCGGTGGTGTGCGTGGCCGGGAACCATGAATTCTATCGGCGGACCTTCGTCGAGGAGCTCGCGCGCGGGCGGGCGGTCGCCGCGAACCTCGGCGTGCACCTGCTGGAGGACGACACCGTCGTGATCGGCGGCGTCCCCTTCTCGGGATGCACGCTCTGGACCGACTACGACCTCGACGGCCCCGACCTGCGCGCCGCCTCCATGGAGGATGCCCGCCGGGGCATGAACGACCATCGGCTGATCAGCTTCCAGACCAAGCCCCGGTGGATGCGCTTCCGGCCGGAGGAGGCGCTCGCCGTCCACCGGGTCTCGCGGGCCTACCTGGAGGGCGCACTGGCCGCTCCCGCGGCCGCGCCGCGTCGGCCGCACGTCGTGGTGACCCACCACGCGCCGAGCGCCCGCTCCGTCGCGCCCGCCTTCCGAGGCAAGCCCCTCAACCCGGCTTTCGCCTCGCGGCTCGACGCCTTCGTCGAGCAAGCCGGCCCGACCCTCTGGGTGCACGGCCACACCCACGCGTCGATGGACTACCGGCTCGGCGAGACGCGGGTGCTCTGCAATCCGAAGGGCTACGGCGGCGAGAATCCCGCCTTCGACCCGGCCCTGGTCGTGGAGGTCTGACGCCGCCAAGCCCGCGGATCGACGGCGGTTCCGCATGCCCCGCGTCCGGCGGGCGCGCCGCCCTGCCCCCGCGCGTCCTTCACCCCCTTTCCCCGGGAGCCCGATGACGAAGATCCCGCCCAACCTCGCGCGCCCGGTCGTCCCGAGGCGGCTTCCGCGCGGCCTGTGCGCGGGACCTGTCCCGGAGGGGCGCGACGCTGCCTCGCCGCGCCGGCTCGCGGCCGATGCGGCGGCCGCGTCGGCGCTCGGCACGGTCGGCACGGCGCGGGCCTCGAACCCCGAGGCCCCGGAATTCCCGCGGCCGGCGCCGGTTCTGCCGCCCCCGGACGGCGTCGCGATCCAGGCGTTGCGCCGACGCGGCGGCTTGGTCCGCCGGTCGCGCCCGGCTGCCGAGGCCGTGCCGCGCGTGCGGGAGCGCGGCCGGGGGTCGCTCGGGACGAGCCCGCTGACGGCGCCGCCCCCTGCGCCCGCGCTGGAAACGCCCCCGCGGGGCCGGCCGGGCCCGCTCCCCGCGCGCCCGCCGTTGCCGGTGGGCCCCGGGCACGCCGGTCGGGCGCCGGAGACCGCGCGCGGGCCCGGCGGCGGCGGGACGCCCGCGGGGATGCGCCTGTGGATCCTCTCGGACCTGCGGGTCGATCGGGCGCCCTACGAGCTTCCGCACCCTCTGCCGGAGTTCGACGCGCTGCTCGTCGCCGGCGACGTCAGCACCGGCATCGAGGCCGCGTTGGCTTGGCTCGCCCGGGCGCTGGACGGGCGCCAGGGAAGCCGGCCCGTGGTGATGGTGCCGGGCAACGCGGAGTACTGGTCCGACGTCCCCATGGTCGAGGCGCTCGCCCGGGGCCGCGCCCTGGCGCGGGAGCTCGGTCTCCATCTCCTCTCGGACGCCTGCGTACGCCTCGACGACGGCCACGGCCGCGGCGTGCACGTGGTCGGCGCAACCTTGTGGACGGACTGGGCCCTGCATGGGCCGGCCCGCGCCCGCCTCGCGCGAGGGTATGCCCGGCATCACTGGCCGGATGCCCGCCGCATCCGCCTGCGCGCCGGCCGTGACTGGTCGCCACCGGACGCCGCCGGGGCCCACGCCCGCTCGCGCGCCTACCTGGAGGACGCGCTCGGCTCCATCGCCTACCAGGAGGTCGGCTTCCGGGCGACCGCGACGTCCGTCGTCACCGGCGTCGCGCGCGGGGACCGCGCCGTGGTGTTGACCCACCATGCCCCGTCGCGCCGCTCCCTGGCCGCGGATTGGCCCGGCTGGCTCGGCGACGAGTGGGTCGCCGCCGCCCTCGTCTCCGACCTCGAACCGCTGATGAGCGGCTGGGGCGCCCCGAGCCTCTGGGTCCACGGTCACGTCCCGAGCCGCGCCGACTACAGGCTGGGCCGGACCCGCGTCGTGGCGAACCCCACACCGGGGCGGTACCGGGGCCCATCAGCACGGCCTGACGGCCGCGGTTGCCATGCGGGCCCCACCCGAGCTCCCACGTGAGCCCGGCTCCCCTACACCGGTTCCGGCGCCATCGGCCGACAGGATCCGGCGTGGTCACCCGATGACGGGACGGGCGCCCGCCCGGGCCGGAACCGCGGCGCCCGGGTTCCGGGTTGCGGCCCGGGACCCGCCACGTGGGCCCATGCCCGGTCGGTGGCTACGGCTAGCAAGAGCCGCCGCCGCACCCGATCTCCGTGCAGGCCACCACGCCCCGGGCGGTGTCGGCCACGAGCTCCTCGGTGAGGCGTAGCAGGCTCTCGACGCGCGGGTCGCTGAGGCGGTAGCGCACGAAGCGCCCCTCCTGCTCGCGCAGGACCAGCCCGCAATCGTACAGGCAGCCCAGGTGGTTCGAGACGTTCGACTGCGTCAGCCCCGTGGCCTGCACGATCTCCGACACGCTCAGCGCCCCGGGGCGCAGCGCCTCCAGGATGACGAGGCGCGAGGGATCGGACAGGCCGCGGCAGAGCTTGGCCATGTGTTCGGCCTTCCGGCGCAGGGCCGCCGGCGCAGCGCTGCGCTGGGGTCGAGCACGCCGCCCGGGCAGGAGGGTCTGGTCTTCAGCCATGCTTGGACATCGTCATTCGCTGATATGTGGCGCGACGCCTCTCGATCCCCAGCCCGGCCAGCCCGTGCGGCGCGTCGATGCCGGGTCTCCACCATGTGGAGCCGCACAAGCGCGCCTCGTCAGCCGATCCGGCCGAGGGCTGGCCAGGTTTCCAGCAGCCAGGAGCCGATCTCGGTCAGGCGGCCCGTCATCATGGCGAGCCCCATGCCGATCATCACCCCTCCGGCCGCGAGATTGAGGAGCCGCCCGAACCGGCCGAGGCCCCGCCCGAGGCCGAGCAGCCGGTCGGTGAACAGCGTGGCCAGCAGGAACGGCAGCCCGAGCCCGAGCGAGTAGGCGGCGAGCAACACCAGGCCGCCCGCGCCGGCGGTGACGGTGGTCACGGCGAGGATCGACCCGAGCACGGGTCCGATGCAGGGTGTCCAGCCGAAGGCGAAGGCCAGGCCGAGGAGGTAGGCCCCGCCGGGCCCGCCGCCGGCAAGCGCCCCGTGGTAGCGCAGGTCGCGTTGCAGGGCCGGGAGCCGCAGGACGCCCGTCGTCACCAGGCCGAAGAGGAGGATGACGGCGCCGCCGATGATGCCGGCCTCAGACCGGTAGGACAGGACGAGCCGGCCCAGCGCCGTGGCGCCGGCGCCCAGAAGGACGAACACGGTCGAGAAGCCGAGCACGAAACACAGCCCGAGGGGGAGCGCGCGGACGGCCGGACCGGCTCGCGCGCCGCTCCTGGCTTGGCCGGCGAGTGACCGGCCAGCCACGAAGGAAACGTAACCCGGCACCAGCGGCAGCACGCACGGGGACAGGAACGAGACCGCGCCGCCGGCAAAAGCGGTCAGCAGACCCGCCGTCGAGACCTCAGGCACCGGCGCGCTCCACGGCCGCGTCCGACGCGATCCGGCCGTCGCGGACGTTGACGAGCCGCTGCGCCCTCGCGGCCACGGCCGGGCTGTGGGTCACCATGACGAGGGTCCGTCCGTGGCGGTGAAGCGCGGCCAGCCGGTCGAGGACGTCCGCCTCGGCGGTCGAGTCCAGGTTCCCGGTCGGTTCGTCGAGAAGCAGGAGATCCGGGTCGTTGGCGAGCGCCCGGGCCAGGGCGACGCGTTGTTGCTGGCCCCCGGAGAGCTGGCCCGGCAGATGGCCGGCCCGGTCGGCGAGCCCCACTTGGTCCAGGAGGTCGAGCCCCTTGCCGCGTGCCCGGGACGCGGGCCAGCCGCCGAACCAGAGGGCGGTCTGAACGTTTTCGAGCGCGGTCAGGTGCGGCAGCAGATTGAAGAACTGGAACACGAAGCCGATCTTGCGCGCTCTCACCGCGGCGAGGCGGCGTGCGCTCAGGCGGGACAACTCCTCCCCATCGAGATGGACCTTCCCGCTCGTCGAGCGGTCGAGGCCGCCCATCAGGTGCAGCAGCGTGCTCTTGCCATGGCCGGAGGGCCCGACGACCGCGACCCAACTGCGCCGCTTGATCGCGAGCGACGCCTCGTCCAGGGCCACCGCCGCCGCCTCGCCGCGGCCGTAGACCCGGGAGACCTTCTCCAAGCGGACCAGCGCATCTGCCTCAGACATGTCGGATCGCATCCATCGGTGTGAGCCGCGCCGCGCGCCAAGCCGGATAGAACCCGGCGAGCAGCGCCAAGGCGACGGAGAACGCCAGCACGCCCGCCATCGTCCCGGGGTCGAGCGCCGGCGTGGGCGATTGGCGCAGGGCCGCCGTGAAGGGATTGTCGGCAAGGGACGGCCCGATCCGGTAGGCCGCCAGCACGCCGAGGCCGAGGCCGATCAGCCCTCCGAGCCCGCCGTAGAGACCGGATTCCAGGAGGAAGCCGATGAACAGCGTGCGCCGGGTTCCCCCGATGGCCTGCAGGATGCCGATCTCGCGCCGCCGCTCGTAGACGGCCGTCATGAGCGTGTTGGCGATGCCGAAGGCGGCGGCCACCACGCCGACGATGGCGACCGCCTGCATCGCCGCGCCGACGGTGCCGACGATGGAGAGGACCGAGCTCACGAGCTGCTTGTCCGACACCACGGCGACGTTGGCCGCCTCCTGGATGCGCAGGCTGATCTCGTCCGCCCGCTCCAGGTCGTCGACCTGCACGGCGACGAAGGAGACCTTGCCCTCGGTCTCGTAGATGCGCTGGACGACGGCGAGCGGCGCGAAGGCGGCGACGTCGTCCTTGGTTCCGGTCGTGTCCAGGACGCCGACGACCGGGAGCGGGCGGCCGCGGACGGTGAAGGTCTCCCCCGGCCGCAGCCCGAACTGCTGGGCGATGGCCGCGCCGATGACCACGCCTGCCTCGTCGGGTCCCTGGAAGTAGCGTCCCTGGCCCACGCGCCAGCCTTGGAGCGCCCGCATCGCCGTCGGCTGGATGCCGATCAGCGGCACCGGGCGGTTCCGGAAGGCCGTGCGCTGGTTCAGGTAGGGCACGGCCGTCCGCACCCCCGGCACCGCCGCGATCTTGGCGAGTTCCGTCATCGCGATGGCTTCCGGCAACTGCTCGCCGGTGAGAACCGAGATCTGCTCGTAGGCGCACCAGCCCTTCGGGGTGACGACGAGGTTCGCCCCCAGCCCCTGCGCCTGGCGCCGGATCTCCTGGGTCAGGCCCTGGCCGAGCGTGAGAAGGGCCACGAAAGCCGCGATGCCGACGGCCACGCCCGCCAGCGTGAACGCGAAGCGGCCGGGCCGGCGGACGAGATTGCGCCAGACAAGGGTTCCGAGATTCACGCTGCGTCTCCCGCCGAGCCTGCCGTCGTGCCGCCAGGGCGCGTCATTGGAACTGACCGTGGTTCTTCAGGCCGGTCACCCGGAAATACGGGTGCCGGTCGCCCTGGACGAGCTCGCCTTCCAGGTCGACCTCGTCCCAGCGCGCAACCGGCATCGCGGTCTCCGCGCTGACCGGCAGGTAGAACTTCGCGCAGTTCGTCGATTTGCAGATCTTGGCCTCGCGGGCATCCACAACCACGAACTTGCGGGGGCTGGTGCCCTCGGCTCTGGCGACGACCGCGCGCAGCGTGATGCCGCCCTTATAGTTGAAGGGATCCGCGGCGATGTCATCGACCTGGAGCGCGCCGGGCGGGAGCGGCCGGGGCGTGCCGCCCAGCCCAGCGAGGACGTTTCCGGTCGCGCCCCGGGTGTTGGCCCAGAGGGCTCCTCCCAGGACGGCGATGCCGACGGCCGTGAGCGTCGCGAGCGCGAGCCGGGACGTGCGCGAGGGGGGTGTTGCCGCGTTCATGAGGTCCTTCCTCTCTGTTGGGCGATGGCATTTCTCAGGATGGCCTCGATCCGCGGCCCGTCCCATTCCGCCGGCCCGACGAAGCGGCCGATCTCATGGCCGTCCCGGTCGAACAGGAGGGTGGTCGGCAGCCCCGCGGCCCCGACCTGCGGCAGGACGGCTCCCGCGCTGTCGAGGAACACCGACAGGTGCCGCACGCCGGCGGTTTCGTAGAACCGGCGCACGACCGCGGCGCCGCCCCGGTCCACGGACAGGGCGACGACCTGGAAGTCCGGCCCGCCGAGCTTGGCTTGCAGACGGTCCAGCGCCGGCATCTCGTGGCGGCAGGGCAGGCACCAAGTCGCCCAGAGATTGACGAGAACGACCTGGCCGCGGAAATCCGCCAGGCGAGCCGGATGTCCCTCGCCGTCCACGAACGCCAGCAAGGCGGGGGAACCGGGGCCGGCGACCTTCGACCAGAGCGCCCCGCCGGCGAGGAGCAGGACAGCGGGGACCAGCCACGCCAGGCGCCGGGTTGCCGGCCGCTTCAGGCTCTCCATGCGGGTCTGGCTCATGCCCGCGCCTCGGTCGCGCGCGGCACGGCTGGGTCTTGGTCAAGCCGAAGTGGCGGGCATCCGGGCTTGTCGGGACCGCCCCCGCCGGGCCGCGCGCCGGACCTCGGACGTAAGAGGCGGGCCGAG
>NZ_LSIX01000568.1:0-1423 GCF_001556475.1 Methylobacterium sp. CCH5-D2
AGGGGACCCGCGCCTGACCGGGGTTAGGCTCGCTCGGCATATGCGATCGCCCTGGGGTCGCGGGCGAGACCTGATACAAGAGGTTGGAGCCGTTCCCGATTGCAACGCGATCGGGAACGGTTCTAGGCCGGGCGGCGGCCCGCCATGATCTGCTCGGCGGCGGCGCGCATCACGGCGGCCGCGCGCGCGATGCCGGCGCGGTCCACGTCGAGATGGGTCGTCGCGCGGATCTGCTCGGTCCCGAGCGCCCGCACGCGAACGCCCTGCGCGAGGCAGGCCTCGGCGAAGGCGGCGGCCGGGACCCCGAGCCCGGCCACCGAGAAGCTCAGGATGTTCGACTGCCCCGCCCCGGGCTCGAAGGCGAGGCCCGGCACCCCGGCGAGCGCCGCGCCCAAGCGGCCCGCGTTGGCGTTGTCCTCGGCGAGCTGGTCGATGTGGTGGTCGAGGGCGTAGAGCCCGGCCGCCGCCAGCACGCCGCTCTGCCGCATGGCGCCGCCGAGCCGGTACTTCCAGCGCCACGCCTCCGCGACGAAGGCCCTCGTCCCGCACAGGACCGCGCCGACCGGGCAGCCGAGGCCCTTGCTCAGGTCGATCCAGGCGCTGTCGAACCCCTCCGCGTAGCGGCGCGCCGGGATGCCGGTGGCGGCGACCGCGTTGAGGAGGCGTGCCCCGTCGATATGGGCCCGGAGGCCGCGCGCGTGGGCGATGTCGCGGATCGCCCGCATCGCCGCGAGGTCCCAGATCGAGCCGCCGGAGAAGCTCGTGGTCTGCTCGATCGAGATCAGGGCCGAGCGGGGCGCCGTGCGCTGGACGACGCGGATCGCGCCCTCGGCCTGCTCCGGCGTGTAGAGGCCGTTGCGCGTGGGAAGCGCCCGCACCGAGACGCCCCCGATCGCGGCGGCGCCCGCGGCCTCCGTGTTGTAGATGTGGGACTGGTCGTCGACGATGATCTCGTCGCCCGCCCGCGTCTGGACCAGGATCGCGGCGAGGTTGCACATCGTGCCGGACGGCATGAACACCCCGTCCTCCATGCCGAGGAGGTCCGCCACCCGCGCGCAGAGCGCGTTGGTGGTCGGGTCCGAGCCCGACTGCTCGTCGCCGACCTCGGCCCGGGCCATCGCCTCGCGCATCCCCGCGGTCGGCCGGGTCTGGGTATCGCTGAACAGATCGACGGTCACGGTCACTCCCGGGATGTGCGGCCGGCGCGTGCGGCAACGGCACCGGGCAGACCGCGCCCGGCAGAGGTCTTATACCGTTTCCGGCTGATGGGTTTGGACTAACGCATCGTCCCGGAACGAAGCGCGGGTCCCCTCTCCTGTAGGGAGAGGGACAGGGTGAGGGGTATGACGTCGCCGGACGAAGCGTAGCGCTGAACGCGCGTCGATGGCGTGCTCAGTCCTGTGAGGTCATACCCCTCACCCCA
>NZ_LSIX01000569.1:0-2751 GCF_001556475.1 Methylobacterium sp. CCH5-D2
CCGGTCCCGCGGCAGGGATCATCGTTCGCGGGTTGGCCGGGCGCCCGGATCGTCGTGCGGCCAGGACCCGACACCGTGCAGGGCGACGGATTCGGGCGTCGGCACGCCATCCGCCCCCTGCAGGACCAGGGGCGGCAGCAGGCCGAAGGGCGCGCGGCTGCCCTTGAGGGCCCGGACCAGGATCCGGATCGCCGGCCGGGCCGGCCGGGCGTGGACCGGGCGGACGCTGATCCCGCCGAAGCGCCGCCCGAGCGCCGCGAGGCAGGACGGCAGGGCGTCGGCCCGGTGGATCAGGCCGAGCTGGCCGCCGGGGCGCAGGAGCCAGGCGGCGGTGCGGATCCAGGTGTCGAGGTCGCCCGGCCCGAAATCGTGGGCCGCCCCCCGCAGGGCGTTGGGCGTGAGCCTGCGCGACGGCTGGCTTCCACCCTCGAAGAAGGGCGGGTTGGTGACGACGACGTCCTGGCTCTCCGGTTCGAGGCCGGCCGCGCGCCGCGCCGCGGCGGAGGCCAGCAGGTCCGTCTCGATCACGGCGGCCTCGACACCGTTGAGGGCGGCGTTCCGGCGCGCCAGCGCCGCCATCTCGGGCTCGCGCTCGACCAGCGTCGCCCGGGCGCCCCCGAGCCCGTAGGCGAGGCCGACCGCGCCGCTTCCCGCGCCGAGGTCGCAGATCCGGGCGCCCGGGGGGGGCTCGAGCAGGCGTGCGAGCAGCACCGCGTCGGTCCCGGCCCGGTGCGCGCCGCGCGCGGGCTGGAACAGGCGCAGGCGCCCGCCGAACAGGCTGTCGGGCTCCGCGCTCACCTCCGCGCTCACGGGGGGGCCGCCCGCGCGGCCCGGCGCATCGGTCGCGGGGGCATCGCGCATGTACGGGACCATATCACCTTCCGTCCCATCGCGCGCGCCGGCGCATGTTGCGGTGCGGAGAGCCGCGTGCGAAGGGGGGCGGAGCCGCCTGTCGCGGCCGGACGGTCTGGAGGCATCGGACCTTGGGTGTCGTGGTTCCCGTGGAGAAAGGCCCCTCCGAGGCGGAGGCGAGCCTGAACGATCTCGTCGCGCTCGTCGCCGACGGCATGGCGCGCGTCAACACGACGATCCTGTCGCGCACGGGATCCGAGGTGGCGATGATCCCGGAGGTGGCCAACCACTTGATCTCGTCCGGCGGCAAGCGCCTGCGGCCGATCCTCACGCTCGCCTGCGCGGACCTCTGCGGCTACGCGGGCGGGGAGGGCGCCGTGAAGCTCGCCGCCAGCGTCGAGTTCATGCACACCGCGACCCTGCTCCACGACGACGTGGTGGACGAGAGCGACATGCGGCGCGGACGGATCGCCGCCCGCATCAAGTGGGGCAACGAGGCCAGCGTGCTGGTGGGCGACTTCCTGCTCGGCCAGGCCTTCCGCATGATGGTCGAGGTCGGCTCGCTCAAGGCCCTCGACATCCTCTCGGCCGCCGCCACCGTGATCGCCGAGGGCGAGGTGATGCAGCTCACCGCGGCCAAGAACACCGAGACGACGGAGGAGGACTACCTCGCCGTCATCCGCGGCAAGACCGCGGAACTCTTCGCCGCCGCCTGCGAGGTCGGGCCGGTGCTGGCCGAGCGCCCGCAGGACGAGCAGGACGCCTGCCGCGCCTACGGCATGAATCTCGGCATCGCCTTCCAGCTCATCGACGACGCGCTCGATTACGGCGGCACCTCCGACGCGCTGGGCAAGAACGTCGGCGACGACTTCCGCGAGGGCAAGATCACCCTGCCGATCGTGCTGGCCTTCCGGCACGGCAGCGAGGCGGAGCGCGCCTTCTGGCGCCGGACCCTGCAGGACGGCGAGATCCGCGAGGGCGACCTCGAAGAGGCCCGCGCCATCCTGCACCGGCGCGGCGTCCTGGCCGAGACCGTCGAGCGCGCCCGGCAGTACGGGGCGCTGGCCCGCGAGGCCCTGGCACCCTTCGCCCCGGGCCGGACCAAGGACGCCCTGCTCGAAGCGATCGATTTCTGCATCGCCCGCGCGCATTGAGTGGGGCGCGGCGCGAAGCGTCCGCATGCCGCGCCGGGGGTGACGACCGGGCCGCTGCGCGACCCTTGCCCGCCCTGTCCCGGCTCGCCGTCGGCCCTCGTCCCGGGCGTCCGGGAAAGGGCGGTGGTTCATCCGACCGCGTCGGCGCGGAAGATGCCCCGTCGCCGAAGGCTTGCCCCCCTTACCGCAGGTAGGACGCGCTCACCCACCAGCCCGAATTGGCCGCCCGCAGCCTGCGGGCGGCGCGCGTGGCCGTGCGACGGTCGGCGAAGATCGCGAAGACCGTAGCACCCGAGCCCGACATCCGGGCGAGCCGGCAGCCGTCCTGCGCGCGCAGCGCCGCCAGCGCGTCCCCGACGACCGGGGCCACCGTGAGCGCCGGCGCCTCCAGGTCGTTGCGGGCCGGCGCGATCCGCGCCAGCAGTTCCGGGCCGGCGAGGTCCCGCGCGATCTCCGGATGGGCGCCGCCGGGCAGATCGTCGCCGACCTTCAGGCCGAGCGCCCGGAACACGGGCGCGGTGGGCACCGGCACGCCGGGATTGATGAGCACGGCGGGCAGCGGGGCGAGGCCGAGCGCCGGCCCGACCTGCTCGCCCGCACCCCGCATCATCCGGGCGCGCGGCTCCAGGCAGACCGGCACGTCCGCGCCCGTCGCGCGGGCGGAGGCGACGACGGCCGGGTGGTCGAGGGGGAGGTCGTTCAGGCGGGCGAGGAGGCGCAGGCCCGCGGCGGCGTCCGACGAGCC
>NZ_LSIX01000570.1:0-230 GCF_001556475.1 Methylobacterium sp. CCH5-D2
TGTCCGGGTGGCGAACCAGGATCAGCCCGTCGCGGTCGACCAGCGTGATGCTGGTATCGTTCAGGCGCAGCGCCTGGCGCAGGCGTCCGCCCAGCCATTCGAGGTCGATGGCGGCGCTAAGGACGCCGATGGTGCGACCGTCCTCGTCGAGGAGCGGCTGGGCGAAGTGGATCGAGTCCCGTCCGGTGGCCTTGCCGCGCGCGTAGCCGCCCATCACGAAGAGCTGCCGG
>NZ_LSIX01000571.1:0-14966 GCF_001556475.1 Methylobacterium sp. CCH5-D2
GCTCGATCACACCCTTGTAGGTGTCGATCATGGTCTCGACCTGCTGGGACGTCACGTCCTGGCGGGCGAGGAGCACGTGCTCGTAGAGAGGCATTTCGGGCCTTTCATCGTGGATGAGGCCCGTGACGCGCTGCGCGGGTCGCCGGGCCGGTTCGTTCACGCTTGCCCGGCGCCAAGCCCTTCGAGCCGTGATGATGGCCCGAGCGGTTGATCGAAGGCGGAGACACGGGACGACGGGCCAAGGCCCTGTGCCGGCAGGCGGCACCGTCCGTTCAGCCCCCGGCCGGAGCGAACGCGAGGGGCGGCGCATAGGGGGTTTTTCGGGCTTTGGCAAGGGCGACGCGCGATCTTCGCGGCCTGAGCGCCCTCAGGCCTTGTCCAGTTCCGCGGCGATCGCCGAGATCACACGCGGGTCGTTCGGCTCGACCTGGGTGGCGAAGGCGCCGGCCAGGGCGCCGTTCCGGGCAACCAAGTATTTGTGGAAGTTCCAGCGCGGGGTCTCGCCCGGGCGCTGGGCGGCCGCCCAGGCGTAGAACGGGTGGGCGTTCGGCATCTTCACGCGGGTCTTGGCGGTGAGCGGGAAGGTGACGCCGTGGTTCTTGCGCGCGGCTTCCGCGATCGCCGGCCCGTCGAGCGGCTCCTGGTTTCCGAAATCCGGGGAGGGCACGCCGACGACCGCGAGGCCGCGGTCCTGGAAGCGGGTCCACAAGGCCTGGAGCCCGGAGAGCTGCCCGGCGAAGCCGCAGGCGGTCGCGGTGTTGACGACGAGGATCGGCCGGCCTTGGAACGCGGAGAGCGGCAGCGGGCCGCCCTCCGGCTTGTCGAAGGCGAAGTCCGTGGCCCGACCCTCCGCCGCGCGGGCGGGTAGGGCCAGGGCGGCACCGATCAGGACGAGGGCCTCGCGGCGCAGCAGGGGCATGGCGTCCACATCCGTATGAGCCTCGAGCCGGAGTTTGTAGCGCGATTGCCCGCCCCGTCCATGGCGGCCATTCCCTTCGCCCCGTCCGGATCTAACTTGGATCAAATCCAGGCCGCGCCGGAGCGAACGATGCCGCCCACCTACGTCACCGCCTCGGGCATGCCGCGCTACAACGGGGTCGCGCAGGCGCTGCACTGGCTGACCGCCCTCCTCGTCGCCGCGGTGCTGCCCCTCGCCTGGATCGCGACGAGCCTCGCCCGGGACGCGCCGGCCAAGGGCGACATGTTCGTGCTGCACAAGTCGGTGGGGCTGACGCTGTTCGCCCTCGTGGTCGTGCGCATCGTCTGGCGCATCCTACACCCGGCGCCGCCCGAGCCGCGCATGCCCGCCGCGCTCGCCGTGCTCGGCCGGATCAACCACTGGCTGCTCTACGCGGTCTTCCTGATCATGCCGGTGAGCGGCTACCTGCTCAGCGCGCTGGCGGGCCGCTCGACCCCGTATTTCTGGCTCTTCACCGTGCCGGGCCTGCCGAAGGACGAGGGGCTGCAGAAGATCTTCCAGTCCGTCCACCTCGCCGGGCAGTGGGCGGTCTACTTGCTGGTCGGCCTGCACGTCCTGGCGACCGTCTGGCACGTCGCCGTGCGCCGCGACGGCCTGCACGAGCGCATGATGCCGGTGCAGGATCAGGTCGGGTAGGGCGCCGACCCCGTCGGGCCTTCGAAAGGTCCGGGACCTCGCGCGGGCCCGGGGCTGAGCTCTGGTCTACGGGATGGACTTGGCAACGGTCTCAGGGCTCGACCCTGCGCAGGACGAAGGTGGTGCCGGTCTCCGGGTCGCGCCGCCAGGCCCCTTCGCCGTTCGGCACCAGGCCGACCGTGTGGCCGCGCCGGGCCGTCAGCGTCAGGCGGCCGGCGGCGAAGCTCCACCCGGCGGGCCCGAACACCTCGATCCCGCTGTCGCGGCAGCCCGGCATCAGGGACACGGCCCCACCGCCGGCGAGTTCGAGCCGGCAGACATCGCGGTCGCGGTAACGGTCGAGCGCGTAGAGGCCGGGCTCGGGGGCGCCCGCCGCGGGCGCGGGGAGGGCGGCCGGAGCCGACTGTCCGGCGACGCTGGAGGCGGCCTCCGATGGCGGCGCTGCAGAGGGCAGGGCCGCTTCGGGCGCGGGCGGACGCATCGCCGCGATATCGAGGGGCACGAAGCTGTAGACCTCGCCGCTCTCCGCCTTCGCGCCGTAGCTGCCCCGGTCGGGCCGGGGGGTGAAGATCAGGAGCGGGCGCACGTTCTTGTCGACGAGGCGCACGCCGCCCTCTGTGTAGAGCCAGCCGACCATGGTGGCGGTGAGCGGCAGCGCCCTCCGGCAGCCCGCCGGGAAGGCGAGCTTGCGCCCCACCGGCCCGTTGTCGAGGCCGAGCGTCATCACGCAGCGCCGGTTCGTCCCGTCGCGGGAGAGGTCCCAGGTACCGGGGACGCCGGTGAATCGATCCGGCAGGCGATCGGCCGGCGGCGGAGAGGTCGGCTGTGCCTCCGGCGCGGCGGGCGTGAGGTCCGGTGGCGCGGAAGGCAGCAGGGGCGGGAACTGCGGCGGCTGGGCGGGGATCGCCTCCTGCGCCGCGGCCGCGCCGAGGCCCAGCAGGGCAGCGAGGGCCGCGAGGGGGAGCTGTCTCACGCCTCGACCTTCCGGGATGTCTCGGGGCCGGGCGCCTCGGATGGCTCGGCGCCGGCCTTCCAGGGCGTCTCCGCCACCGGGGTCAGGGGCCCGCGCCCCTCGAACCACGAGAGCAGGTTGTCGGCCACGAGCCGGCCCATCGCCGCGCGGGTGTGGTGCGAGGCGGAGCCGACATGCGGCAGCAGTACCGCGTTGTCGCACGCCACGAGGTCCGCCGGCACGTGCGGCTCGTCCGCGAACACGTCGAGCCCGGCCGCCTGGATCGTGCCGTCCGCCAGCGCCGCCGCCAGCGCCGCCTCGTCCACGAGGCTGCCGCGGGCGACGTTGATCAGGACGCCCTCCGGCCCGAGCCCCCGGAGCACCGCGGCGTCGATGAGCCCCGCGGTCCCGGGGCCGCCCGGCGCCACCACGATCAGCACGTGCACGGCCTCGGCGAGGCCGACGAGGGTGGGGTGGTAGGCGTAGGGCACGTCCGCCTGCCGCGAGCGGCCGTGATAGGCGATCTCGACCCCGAACCCTTCGAGCCGGCGCGCGATGGCGCGCCCGATCCGGCCGAGGCCGAGGATGCCGATCCGGCGCCCGCGCAAGGACGGCGAGAGCGGGAAGGGCGCCTGCGGCCAGCGTCCGGCCCGAAGGTAGCGGTCCGCCTGGGGGATCCGGCGGAGCGTGGCGAGCAGGAGGCCGAGGGTCAGGTCGGCCACCTCGTCGGTGAGCACGTCCGGCGTGTTGGTGACGACGACGCCCCGGGCGGCGGCCGCCCGCGCATCCACCGTGTCGTAGCCGACGCCGAAATTGGCGACGATCTCCAGCTTCGGCAGCCGGTCCATCAGGCCGCCGTCGACCGGCGTCTGCGCGCCGACCGCGAGGCCGCGGATGCGGGGCGCGACCTCTCTCAGCAGCGCCTCCGGGTCGGCGGCGCCGTCGACCCGGTGCAGGGTGAGGCGGGCACCCAGCGCCTCCGCCACGACCGGGTGCATCGGCCGGAGCATCAGGATCTCGGGCGGGGCGGGCTCGCTCACGGTTGGGACTCCGGCTGGCGCGCGGGGCACGCCTATCCCTCCACATACCGCATCCGGGCCGGTTGTCGCCGCCCGCGCGCGGCACCCGTGCGACAGAAGCCGGCCAGCCATCCCGCGGCGGCGGCGCGGCGCCTCTTCCGATTCTCGCCTCGGACCCCTACTAAGAGAGGTTCCAAGCCGGGTGCATCGGGTGCCCCGGTCGGTCCCCACAGCGAACTCCAAGCCATGGCAAGCCCGCGCACGCTCTACGACAAGATCTGGGACGACCACGTCGTCGATGTTCAGCCGGACGGCACCAGCCTCCTCTACATCGACCGCCACCTCGTGCACGAGGTGACGAGCCCCCAGGCGTTCGAGGGCCTGCGCGTGGCCGGCCGCCGGGTGCGCCATCCCGAGAAGACGCTGGCGGTCGTGGACCACAACGTCCAGACCTCGGACCGGCGCGCGGGGATCGAGGATCCGGAGAGCCGCACGCAGCTCGAGGCGCTGGCCGAGAACGTGCGCGACTTCGGCATCGAGTTCTACGACGCGCTGGATCGCCGCCAGGGCATCGTCCACATCATCGGGCCGGAGCAGGGCTTCACGCTTCCCGGCCAGACGATCGTGTGCGGCGACTCGCACACCTCGACGCACGGCGCCTTCGGGGCGCTGGCCCACGGCATCGGCACGTCCGAAGTCGAGCACGTGCTCGCCACCCAGACGCTGGTGCAGAAGAAGGCCCGGAACATGCGGGTCACGGTCGACGGCGCGCTGCCGCCGGGCGTCACCGCGAAGGACATCATCCTGGCGATCATCGGCGAGATCGGCACGGCCGGCGGCACCGGGCACGTCATCGAGTACGCGGGCGAGGCCATCCGCGCCCTCTCGATGGAGGGCCGGATGACGATCTGCAACATGACGGTCGAGGGCGGGGCGCGGGCCGGCATGGTCGCGCCCGACGAGACCACCTTCGCGTACGTGAAGGGCCGCCCGAAGGCGCCGCAGGGCGCGGCCTTCGACGCGGCGCGGCGCTACTGGGAGAGCCTCGTCAGCGACGAGGGCGCCCATTTCGACCGCGAGGTGCGGCTGGATGCGGGGAACCTCCCCCCGATCGTCAGCTGGGGCACCAGCCCCGAGGATGTGATCTCGATCCAGGGCCTCGTGCCGGATCCGGCCCGGATCGCCGACGAGAACAAGCGGCAGTCGAAGGAGAAGGCGCTGGCCTATATGGGCCTGACGCCGGGCACCAAGATCACCGACATCACCCTGGACCGGGTCTTCATCGGCTCTTGCACCAACGGACGCATCGAGGACCTGCGCGAGGTCGCGCGGGTCGTCGGCGACCGCAAGGTGCACCAGAGCGTGTCGGCGATGATCGTGCCGGGCTCCGGGCTGGTGAAGGCGCAGGCCGAGGCGGAAGGGCTCGACAAGATCCTGAAGGCGGCGGGCTTCGACTGGCGCGAGCCCGGCTGCTCGATGTGCCTCGGCATGAACCCGGACAAGCTGCGGCCGGGCGAGCGCTGCGCCTCGACCTCGAACCGCAATTTCGAGGGCCGCCAGGGCCCGCGCGGGCGCACGCACCTCGTCTCCCCGGCGATGGCCGCCGCCGCGGCGGTGGCCGGCCGCTTCGTCGACATCCGCGAGTGGCCGCAGGGCTGATCGCCCTGTCCTGATCGTTGCCGAAGCCCGCCCCGGCCGAACGGGGCGGGCTTTTTCGTTGCGCGACACCCGGCCGGATGCGCCGCCGCCCGCGCGGCGTTCGGCTCCGCCGCCGGAGATCGATCCCGGGGGCCCCACACGAAACGGTCACGATCGCCTGACATCACCCGCCCGGCAGGGGCGGCCCGTCCCGCTTGCGGCGCGCCGGTTCCTGGCGCATCAGGGTCGCCGATCCGGGGACGAGAGTGCCATGAAGAAGATCAGCGAGTTCATCTGGCCGCTCGTCGGCCTCGCGGCCGTCGTCGTCTCCGGCTACTTCCTCTACCAGGAACTGAAGTCCACCTCGCTCTCGGCGATCTGGGGCGCGATCCTGGCGATCCCGCCGCACCGGATCCTGCTGGCGCTGGTCTCGACCCTCGTCGCCTACGCGGCGCTGGCCTGGTACGACCGGATCGCGCTGCTGCATCTCGGCGTGCGCCACATCTCGTGGCTGTTCGTCTCGCTCTGCTCCTTCACCACCTACGCGCTCTCGCACAATATCGGCGCCTCGGTCTTCTCGGGCGCGCTGGTGCGCTACCGGGCCTACACCGCCAAGGGGCTCTCGGCCGCGCAGGTCGCGGTGCTGGTGGCGCTGTGCTCCTTCACCTTCTTCCTCGGCACGGTGTCGCTCGGCGGCCTGACCCTCGTCCTCGACCCGCACCTGCTCTCGCGGCTCGAGGGCAAGCTCCCGGCCGTCTTCACCGACCCGAAGACCGCGCTCGTCGTCGGCATCGGCATGCTGGCCTTCGTGGCGCTCTACGTCGCCGGCTCTGTCCTGCGCCTGCCGCCGCTGCACATCCGCGCGTTCAAGCTGGAATATCCGCGCCCCGGCATCATGGGCCGCCAGCTGATCGCCGCGCCGCTGGAACTGCTGGGCGCGGCCGGCATCATCTACTTCGCGCTCCCCGAGTCGATGGGTGTCGACTTCCTGACCGTTCTGGCGATCTTCCTGGCCTCGTTCTCGCTGGCGCTCGCCTCGCACGCGCCCGGCGGTCTCGGGGTGTTCGAGCTGGTCTTCATCACGGCGATGCAGATCACCGACGCCGCCCAGAAGGACGCCGTCATCGCTGCGGTGATCGTCTTCCGGGTGTTCTATCTCTGGCTGCCGCTGCTCGCCTCGATCGTGATCGTGCTGATGTTCGAGCGTTCGCGCCTCGCGGCCGCGGTCGGCAGGAACGAGACGCCGGCCGTGCCAGAGCCTCCGGTGACCGCCCCGGGCCTCGATGCCCACGAGATCGAGCACAAGCTCAAGGAGAAGGCGGTCTGAGGATCGCCGCGGCCGCAGGGCCATCCCCGTAACCCGGCGAGGCCTGGACCGCCGTCGATTCGTCGCCTTGCAAGCGCCGTCCGGCCCCGCTACCGCAGACCCGGAGATCGTCCGACCATCAGCGGAGCCAGTCACGACATGATCACGCGGCGCGACGCTTTGAAACTCACCGGGCTCGCCGTGGGCGCGGCCGTCATCCTGCCGAAGCTCGGCCTGCCGGCCCTGGCGCAGGGCGTGGACGCCGCCGCGCTGATGCAGCCCGGCCCGCTCGGCGACGTCTGGCTGGGTCCGAAGGACGCGAAGGTCACGATCATCGAGTACGCCTCGATGACCTGCTCGCACTGCGCCGCCTTCCACCGCACCACCTGGCCGGCGCTCAAGGAGCGCTACATCGACACCGGCAAGGTGCGCTTCACCCTGCGCGAGTTCCCGCTCGATCCGCTGGCCACCGCGGCCTTCATGCTGGCGCGCTGCGACGGCGACGCGAAGTACTACCCCATCACCGACCTGCTCTTCGACCAGCAGCAGGCCTGGGCCTTCCAGCAGAAGCCCGTGGACGCCCTGGAGCAGATGCTGCGCCAAGCCGGCATCAGCAAGGAGAAGTTCGAGGCCTGCCTGAAGGACCAGAAGCTCTACGACGGCGTGAACGCCACGAAGCAGCGCGGCCTCGACACCTTCAAGGTCGATTCCACCCCGACCTTCTTCATCAACGGCGAGCGCTACAAGGGCGAGATGACGATCGACGGGATGGAGAAGGTGATCAAGCCGATCCTCGGGGCCTGAGCGCCGCGGCGACGCTTATCGAGGGCCAAGCTGTCCCGGCGGGCCCGGAAAACGCCAAAACATCAACTTTCGCAGTGACTTGGTTGATGTTGTCCGTGCCTTGACACGCCATAGGGGCGAAACTATGGTGCGCCGCGCTTGAAGGGGGCAAGCCTCGTTTCCGGGTCCTCTCGACACTGTGAGGTCGCGCCGTGAGCGGCAACGACACCAAGGGCGAGGGGCAGGGAGACCGGGCACCCACGGACAGCGAACTCTCCGCGAGGCTCAGACGTCTCGAGACGCAGATCGACGGCAAGCGGCCCGCGGCCTCTTCCGATCCTTCGCCGCGTCCAGGGCCGTCCGCGCACTCCTCCCTCGGGCAGGCGATGACGCTCTCCACGGAGTTCATCGCCGCCATCATCGCGGGCGGAATCCTCGGTTGGCTGTGCGACCATTTCCTCGGGACGAAACCCTGGGGGATGATCGTCCTTGTGCTGCTGGGGTTCGTGACGGGCGTCTACAACATCATGCGTCTGTCCGGCTTCTCGGGGACGAACGGCCCCGGGGGCCCAAAAGATCGCAAAGGCCCTTGAGGGTCGACACGGATTCGGGTTAGCCGCCCGGGGCGGGCCGCCAAGGCCGCCCGAGCGCGCGAGGGAGCAGAAGCAAGAGCATGGCGGCCAGCATCGACCCGATCCACCAGTTCGAGCTGAAGCCGCTCGTCTCGCTGGGCCATATCGGCAACCAGGAAATCGCCTTCACCCAGTCGGCGCTCTACATGTTCGCCGCCGTCGGCGTCATCGCCTTCATCACCATCGTGGCCACTGCCGGCCGCTCGGTGGTGCCGGGCCGGATGCAGGCGCTGGCCGAGGTCTTCTACGAGTTCATCGCCGATACGCTGCACCAGGCGACCGGCGACAAGGAGCAGCGCTTCCTGCCGCTCGTCTTCTCGCTGTTCATGTTCGTGCTCATCCTGAACCTGTTCGGGATGATCCCCTATGCCTTCGCGGTGACCAGCCACCTGATCATCACCTTCGGCCTCGCCTTCCTGGTGATCTCGACGGTCGTGATCTACGGCGTGATGAAGCACGGCAGCCACTTCCTCGGCCTGTTCATCCCGGCGGGCGTGCCCAAGCCCCTCCTGCTGATCATGGTGCCGATCGAGATCGTCTCGTTCATCTCGCGCCCGATCAGCCTCTCGGTCCGTCTCTTCGCCAACATCCTGGCGGGCCACATCGCGCTCAAGATCTTCGCCTTCTTCGTCGCGCAGCTCCTGCTCGCCGGCGCCTGGAGCATCCTCTCCCCGCTCCCGCTCTTCCTCACCATCGCGCTGACGGCCCTGGAATTCCTAGTGGCGGCCCTGCAGGCCTACGTCTTCGCGACGCTGACGGCGGTCTACCTCGCCGACGCCCTTCACCCCGGCCACTGAGAACCCTCGGCCGGCCTCCCTCCGCGCAACGAAAATCGTTCGAAACCTCAGGAGTTACTCATGGATCCCGTCGCTGCGAAGTACATCGGCGCCGGTCTCGCCTGCCTCGGCATGGCGGGCGCGGGCATCGGCCTCGGCAACCTGTTCGGCCAGTTCTACGCCGGCGCGCTTCGCAACCCCTCGGCCGCCGACAGCCAGCGCACCAACCTGCTTCTCGGCTTCGCGCTGACCGAGGCGCTCGGCATCTTCTCGCTGCTCGTCGCGCTGCTCCTCCTCTTCGCCGTCTGAGGCGGGATCGCTCCGTCGCCGCGGGTCCGCCGCGGCGACGGGCACGGCTCAGGTGTTCCCCGCAAAGCTCCCGATCCCGACGGATCCCACTCCGGCCACGGCGACGCGGCGGGAGCTTCGCGAGAGACACCGAGCGCTCGGGCTAGACCTGCGAGCGCTCGATTGTTTTCACACTCCTTTCAGGACGGGACCATGGCGCAGCCGAACCCTCTCACCACTCCGCCGCCCGGGACCGACACCTACGCGGGCAAGGGCGAGATCCTGCACCCGGCCGAGAAGCACGCCTTCCCGCCCTTCGAGACCCATACCTTCCTGGCGCAGATCGTCTGGCTCGCGCTGGCCTTCGGCCTGCTCTACTACCTGATGTCGAAGATCGCGCTGCCGCGCATCCAGGGCATCCTGCACGATCGCGCCACCCGGCTCTCGGCCGACCTCGACGAGGCCCAGCGCATGAAGTCCGAGGCCGATGCCGCGGGCGCGGCCTACGAGAAGTCGCTCGCCGACGCGCAGGGCAAGGCCCGCGAGATTGCCCAGGAGACCCGCAACGCGCTCTCGGCCGAGGCCGAGACCAAGCGCAAGACGCTGGAGGCCGAGCTGAACCAGCGTCTGGCCGCCTCCGAGACCACCATCCGCGGCCGCACCGAGCAGGCCATGGGCAACGTCCGCACCATCGCGGGCGAGACCGCGACCGCCATCGTCGAGCGCCTCACCGGCCAGGCCCCCGACCAGGCCAGCGTCGAGCGCGCCCTCAACGCCACCGCGCACTGAGTAGGAACCCACAACCATGCTGCTCACCGCGGAATTCTGGGTCCTCGTCGCCTTCGTGGTCTTCCTGGCGCTCGCCGCCAAGGCCGGGGCCTTCGGCGCGATGACCAAGGGGCTCGACAGCCGCGCCAAGCGCGTGCGCAACGAACTCGACGAGGCCAAGCGCCTGCGCGAAGAGGCCGCCGCCGTGCTGGCGGACTACAAGCGCCGCCGCACCGAGGCCGAGCGGGAGGCCGAGGCGATCGTCGCGAGCGCCCGCGAGGAGGCCGAGCGTGCCGCCGCCGAGGGTCATCAGCGCCTGAACGACTTCGTGGCCCGCCGCACCAAGGCGGCCGAGTCGAAGATCGCCCAGGCCGAGGCTCAGGCCGAGGCCCAGGTCCGCGCCGCCGCGGCGGATGCCGCCGTGAAGGTCTCCGAGACCATCCTGCGCGAGCGGATGCAGGGCGACGCCGCCCAGAACCTGATCCGGTCGAGCCTCGGCGAGGTCCGGACCCGCCTGCGGGCCTGAAGCGCGCCAAACTGCGAATCGGAAAGGGTCGCCCGGGGGGCGGCCCTTTCTCGTTTCGGGATGTCCGATACGGGCACGCTGCCTCAGCGCCTCAAGCTGTAGCTCCTCCCTCCCTCCGCTCGGCGGGGAGAGGGATACAGCAACACGCGAAGGGACCGGCCGGAAGCCGCATGACGCCTCAGCGCGTCGTCGCGCCGTGGGTCTGGCCCGGCGCCGGGGCGGTACCCGTCTGCCGGCCCGGCTCCTCGCGCGCCACGTCGGTCGTCTTCGGCAGGCCGGCGGTCGCGGGCGCGCTCGGATCACCGAGGCCCCCGGACGCCGCGCCCGCGGCGCTCGCCGTGCCCAGGCCGCTCGCGCTGCTGGACGCCGTCCCGTCCGTCGCGCCGCCGCCCGTCCAGCCCTCGGCGCGCCAGCCCTGGGCGCGCTCGTCGAGGTCGATCGAGCCGTGCTTGTCGAGGATCGCCAGCGCCCGGTCGGCCAGCCCGTCATCGACGCGCGCGGTGACCAGGGTGCCGCCGCGGCGCACGCCCTCCGCGTAGGTCTCGGCCTCGTGCTGGCTGAGCCCGGCGCCGGTGAGGCCGCCGATCAGGCCGCCGGCCGCCGCGCCGACGCCGGCTCCCGTCACGGTTGCGACGAGCCAGCCCGCCGCCACCACCGGGCCGACGCCCGGTATCGCCAGAAGCCCCAGACCGGCGAGCAGGCCGGCGCCGCCGCCCAGTACCGTGCCGAGCGTCGCGCCCGTGCCGGCGCCGTCCGCCGCGTCCGATTCCTCGGCCGCGGGGCGGGCGGTGGGCGTGCGCCCGCCGATCCGATTCTTGGGATCGCTCGCGACGATGCTGATGTCGCTGTGCGGGATGCCCTCCGCCTCCAGCTTGTCGACGGCGCGGGCCGCCGCCTCGTAATCGTCGAACAGGGCCGTGACGGCGCGTGTGGCCATGGTCTGTCTCCGGGTCTGTGTGGGGCGGGCCGCCGCTACTGGGCGGCGACGTTGCCGCGGTAATCCATGCCGATCCGAACCTGCTTGCCCGCGTGGGTGGCGGTGCCCTGCCAGATGCCCTGGTCGGTCTTCTTCAGGTCGGTGATCTCGGCAAAGCCCATCTTGGCGAAGCGCTCGCGCACCTGGGCCTCGGTGAAGCTGTTGGCGCCGGGCTGGAGCGGCTCGCCGACCGCGCCCTGTCCGTGCGGCGCCTCGGGGGCCGCCTGCGGTCTGGCCTGCGGCTCCTGCGCGGAGGCGCCGGTCACGATGAGGGCCAGAAGGGCTGCGGGCAGGAGCGGGCTGCGCATCGGCGGCGATCCTCGTGGGGGCGATCGGTGTGGCGCCGCCGGGCCTCGATTCCGTGCGCTGTCCCGTGGCGGCCTGTTCCGTCACAAGCCCCGGGCGCGCGCCGGGGTTCCGATTAACGTCCCGCTAACCATGCACCCGGCAAATCTTGCCGTGTCCGTCCGGAGCCGGAGGCTCCGGGCGCGAGGGCGGGTGAGAGACCGGGCATGAGCGACACGGCCACAATGCCGGCCAAGGGCGGGATCGGGGGCGCGCTCTCCGGCTTCACGATGCCCAATCGCGGGGACCTCCAGGCGCTGTCCAAGCGCTCGGACCTGTTCTTCGCCACCGCCGTGATGGGCATCCTGGCGGTGCTGATCTTCCCGCTGCCCGCGGTGCTGCTCGACCTGCTGCTCGCCGTCTCGATCATCATGTCGGTGCTGATCATGATGACGGGCCTGTTCATCGACAACCCGCTCGAATTCACCGTCTTCCCGACCTTGCTCCTCATCGCCACCATGCTGCGGCTGGCGCTGAACCTCGCCTCGACGCGCCTGATCCTCGGCCACGGCCACGAGGGCACGGCGGCGGCCGGCCACGTCATCGAGGCCTTCGGCAACTTCGTGATGGGGGGCAATTTCGTCATCGGGATCATCGTGTTCGCGATCCTGATCATCGTGAACTTCGTCGTCATCACGAAGGGCTCGGGCCGCATCGCCGAGGTCGCGGCGCGCTTCACCCTCGACGCGATGCCCGGCAAGCAGATGGCGATCGACGCCGACCTCTCGGCGGGGCTGATCGACGAGAAGGCGGCCAAGGCCCGGCGCGCGGCGCTGGAGGAGGAATCCTCGTTCTTCGGTGCGATGGACGGCGCCTCGAAATTCGTGCGCGGCGACGCGGTAGCGGCGCTGCTCATCACCTTCATCAACGTGATCGGCGGCATCATCATCGGTGTGGCCCAGCAGGGCATGCCCTTCGGCGCGGCGGCCAAGAGCTACACGCTGCTCACCATCGGCGACGGCCTCGCCTCTCAGGTGCCCGCGCTGATCGTCTCGACGGCGGCCGGCATCCTGGTCTCGAAGGCGGGCGTGAAGGGCTCGGCCGACAAGGCGCTCGGCAAGCAGCTCGCGCACTACCCGAAGGCGCTCGGCATGTCGGCGGGCGTCATGATCCTGATCGGCTTCCTGCCCGGCATGCCGATCCTGCCCTTCCTGCTGCTCTCGGGCGGCGCCGGCTACGCCGCGTGGCGCATCGCCAAGACCGCCAAGGAGGCGCCGCCCCTCGACGCGGACGGAAAGCCCGCCGATCCGGCAGCCGCGGCCGCCGCCAAGGAGGAGACGGTCACCGACCTGCTCAAGCTCGACGACCTGAAGCTGGAGATGGGCTACGCGCTGCTCGCGCTCGTCAACGGCGAGGCCGGCGACCGGCTCACCGACCAGATCAAGGCGCTGCGCCGCCAACTCGCGGCGGAACTCGGCTTCGTGATGCCCTCGGTGCGTATCCTCGACAACGTCCAGCTCGAGGCCAACGCCTACGTGGTGCGGGTGAAGGAGATCGAGGCCGGCACCGGCAAGATCTTCCCCGGCCAGTTCATGGCGATGGATCCGATGGGCGGCCAGGTGCAGCTGCCCGGCCAGCACATGCTGGAACCGACCTTCGGCCTGCCCGCCACCTGGATCGACGCGGGGCTTCGCGACCAGGCCCAGCTCAAGGGGTACACGGTGGTCGATGCCGCGACCGTGGTCTCGACGCACCTCACCGAGATCATCAAGGCGCACGTCTCGGAACTCCTCAACCACGTCGAGGTGCAGAAGCTTCTGCGCGAGCTACCGAAGGAACACGGCGAGCTCCTGAAGGAGGTGGTGCCGGCCCAGATCTCCACGACCGGCATCCAGCGCGTGCTGCAGTTCCTGCTCGCCGAGCGGGTCTCGATCCGCGATCTCGGGGCGATCATCGAGGGGATCGCCGAGGTGGCGGGCGCGGTGAAGAACCCGCGCGACATCGTGGAACACGTGCGCGCCCGCCTGGGTCGCCAGATCTGCGCGCAGTACCAGGGGCCGGACGGCATGCTGCCGATCATCACCCTGTCGCCGGCCTGGGAGCAGGCCTTCCTCGACTCGATCGTGGGCGAGCGCGAGGAGCGCTACCTCGCGATGCAGCCCTCGAAGCTCTCCGAGTTCGTCAACACGGTGCGCGACCGCTTCGAGCAGGCGGCCCGGCTCGGCGAGATGCCGGTCCTCGTCACCTCGGCGCAGTCCCGGCCCTTCGTGCGCTCGATCATCGAGCGCTTCCGCCGCGAGACCCCGGTGATGAGCCAGGCCGAGATCCACCCGCGGGCGCGGCTCAGGACGGTGGGATCGATCTGAGACCCGCTACTCGGCCAGATCCAGAAAATGCCGTCCCGCCCGGTCGTCGATCTCGATGATCCAGAGATCCGAGTCGAACCGCGCCTCCTTCGCCAGCCGCTCCTCGACGTCGAGGGGCGTCGAGCCCTGGAGGAGCGGGCTGAAGCGGCGGTCGCCCGAATTCTCGTCGTCGAACAGGGCCTGCGGGGCGGGGCCATAGAGGTCGGCGCTGCCGTCGAGGCGATCGACCTTCACGAAGATCGAACCGGCCTCCGCGGCGCCGCGGCGGCGCAGCACGGCCGGGATGTTCGCCACGTCGAGGCGGCGCAGATGGGCGGAGACGAAGAAGTCGGAGCGCAGGCGCGGCATCGGGAACCCTCGGGACGCGCCGGGATGCGCGCCCCCGCGCGGCGATGCAAGCCGTGCCTCGCGCCGGACCTCAGCCCTGTCCGGCCTTCTGGGACAGTTCGCGCAGCGTCCGGCCCGCCGGCTCGCCCTTCACCGGCAGCTTTGCGGCCCGCTCGAACTTCTCGATCGCCGCCCGGGTCCCCGGGCCCATCAGGCCGTCGGCCTTGAGCGGGCCGTAGCCGAGCTTGTTCAGGGCCCGCTGGGCCTGGATCACGGCGGTGTCCTTCGGGCTCACCGAGGCCGTGGTCTCCTCGGAGCGGATCAGCGCGGCGATCGGGTCGGGCTTGGCTTCAGGCTTGGCCGCCTCCCTGCGCGGCTCCGGTCTCGCTTCGGCGGTCCGGACGGGCTCGGCCGGTCGCTGCACCTCCGGGGGACGCTCGGGCGCAGGTCTTGCGGCCTCCCTCGGCAGCGGCGCCTTGGCCGAGGCGACCACCGCCGGCTTCGGCAGGATCGGGGCCGGGTGGCGGCCCGCCTGCGAGCCCAGCGCGTTCACGCAGACCGCCGCGACGGCGCCCAGTACCGCCAGCGAGCCCAGAACGCTGCCGGGCTGGGTCCGGCAGAGGCGCACGGTCCCGCCGAGCCCGGAGAGGGCGAGCCCCCGCCAGTCCGGCGTGGGCTGCCGCCGCCGGGGTGCGGGGCGCCTCGGGGC
>NZ_LSIX01000056.1:0-968 GCF_001556475.1 Methylobacterium sp. CCH5-D2
GCCGACGCCTATGCGAGCGCTCCCGCGGCGGCCCCCGCCGCGCCCCAGCCCTCCGCCGTGCGCTTCACGCGCACCCCCGACGCGGTGCTGCAGGAGCGCCGCCAGCGCGCGCTGGAGGCCGAGCGCGCTGCGCTGGAGCGCGCTCGCGCCGAGGCGCAGGCCGCCCTCCAGGCCCAGGCGGACGCCCAGGCCGCGATCGAGCGGGCCGAGGCCGAGCGCCGCGCCGCCGAAGAGGAGGTCGCCCGGCAAGAGGCCGCCCGGCAAGAGGCGGCCCGGCAGGAGGCTGCCCGGCAGGAGGCCGAACGCGCCGCCGAGGCCGTGTCGGCCCGCATCGAGGCCGGCCCGCCCGTGCCGCTCTGGCGCCAGCCCTTCGTGGCCTCGGAGGGCGTGCGCTACTTCCGCACCCCCGACCGGCGCCCGGCCCGGCCGAGCGTCGAGCTGTCCCCCGAGACGCCAGCCCCGCAGGAGACGTACGGGCCGGTCGCGGCGACGAGCGCTCCCGAGGTCGAGGTTGCACATGAGGCCGCCCTTGAGGCCGCCCCCGGCGCCGTTTGCGCCGAGGCGGTGCCGGCCGCCCTCGCGGCGCCGGACCACGCCGCGGAGCATCCGGTCGCGGCGCCCGCGTGCGGCGACTTCTCGGACCTGCCCGACTGGTCGGGCATGCAGCCCTGGTTCGGCGCCGACGACGGCGTCTCGGCGAGCGAGGCCTGGGCCGCGCTCGACGCCGCCCCCTCCGTGGCGGCCGAGACCGCTTCCGATGCCGTCGGCGAGCCCGAGGCGGGCGCGGCCGCGCCCTACGTCGCGGTGCCGGTCGACATCTCGCACCTGCGCTCGCTGCCGCCCAAGCCCGTCTACGTGCTCGACCGGCTGGTGCGCTTCGACATGCCGCCGCGCCCGGCCGACCTGCAGGACAATGCCAGCGCCCGCGCCGCCGAGGAGCGCGCGGCCGCGGCTGCCGCGCGCTCCTC
>NZ_LSIX01000572.1:0-2433 GCF_001556475.1 Methylobacterium sp. CCH5-D2
GCGCACTTCGTCTCCGCCCTGGTGCTCGCTTGGCCGGACGGCCACGCCGAGCTGTTCGAGGGCCGGGTCTTCGGCGATCTCGTCGCGCCCCGCGGCGCGGCGGGCTTCGGCTACGACCCGATGTTCCGGCCCGAAGGGTTCGAGCGGACCTTCGGCGAGATCTCGTCGGAGGAGAAGCACGGGGTCGATTGGCAAAGCGGCGACGCGCTCTCGCACCGGGCCCGCGCCTTCGTGGCGCTCGCCGCCGCCTGCCTGCGGCGGCCGGGCTGATTGCGGACCGACGCGCCACCCCTCACATCCAGCCGATGACCGCCTACCCCGAGCACCCGACCCGCGACGCGGGGTTCGGGGTCTACCTGCACTGGCCCTTCTGCGCCGCGAAGTGCCCGTACTGCGACTTCAACAGCCATGTCCGCCACGTACCCCCGGACGAGGCGCGCTTCCTCGCGGCCTTCCGGGCGGAGATCGCGCATGTCGCCGCGCGCACGCCGGGGCGGCGGGTCTCCAGCGTCTTCCTCGGCGGCGGCACGCCCTCCCTGATGCGCCCCGAGACCGTGGCCGGGCTGATCGAGGCGGTCGATGCCGCCTGGGGCATCCTGCCCGGGGCCGAGATCACGCTCGAGGCCAACCCGACGAGCGTCGAGGCCGGTCGCTTCCGGGGCTACCGCGCGGCGGGCGTCAACCGGGTCTCGCTCGGCGTGCAGGCGCTCGACGACGCCGCCCTGAAGGCGCTCGGCCGCCTCCACAGCGCGGCCGAGGCCTTCGCGGCGGTCGAGATCGCGCAGGCGACCTTCGCCCGCACCTCCTTCGACCTGATCTACGCGCGGCCGGGCCAGACGCCGGCGGCGTGGCGCACGGAGCTCGCCGAGGCGATCCGGCGCGCGGCCGAGCACCTCTCGCTCTACCAGCTGACCATCGAGCCCGGCACGCCCTTCTATGGCCTCGCGGCGGCCGGCCGACTGGTGCCGCCGGACGAGGAGAGCGCGCGCATCCTCTACGACGTGACCCAGGAGGTCTGCGGCGCCGCGGGCCTGCCGGCCTACGAGATCTCGAACCACGCCAGGGCGGGGGCCGAATCGCGCCACAACCTGCTCTACTGGCGCTACGGCGAGTACGCGGGCATCGGCCCCGGCGCGCACGGCCGCCTCGTCACCGCGGCGGGCCGGCTCGGCACCGTCACCGAGCGGGCGCCGGAGGCGTGGCTGGCGCGGGTGGAGGCGGAGGGGCACGGCATCGCCGAGACGGAGGCGATCGCCGGATCCGACCAGGCCGACGAGTTCCTGATGATGGGCCTGCGCCTCGCCGAGGGCATCGATCCGGCCCGCTACGCGGCGCTCAAGGGCCGCCCGCTCGACGCCGCCCGCCTCGACGCGCTGGTCGCGGACGGGCTGGTGGCCCGGCTCGCCGCAGGACGCATCGCCGCGACCGCCCGCGGCGCGCCGGTGCTGAACGCCCTGGTGGCCGAACTCGCGGCGTGATCGACGCGCCAGCTTACCACGTCGGGCGACGCGCATCCCCTCTCCCCGCACGCGGGGAGAGGGGATTGGCGCCCGATCAGGGAGGTGTGTGCCCATCGGGCTGCCCGGCGAAACCGCGCCGCCCCGCGAGCGCAAGCGCCCCGCTCAGGTCCCCGGCTTGCCCAGCGCCCGCGGGGCCGGGCTCATCACCGTCACGGCGTTGTTGCGGATCTCGTAGACCGCGAGCGACCGCTCGCTGAGCCCTTCCGGCATCAGCCGGAAGGTGCCGTCCGTGCCGGCGAAGCCCGCGCCCGTGGTCAGCGTCTCCTCGGCGAAGCGCTGGCTGCCGTAGCGGCGGGTCAGCGCGGCCGCGAGCGAGACCGCGTCGTAGGCGAGCGAGGCGACCCGCGGCGGGTTCGTCCCGAAGCGCGCCTGATAGCGGCCGGCGAAGCCCGCGAACCCCGCCGTGTCGGGCGCCGCGAAGCGCCCGCCCTGCAGGGCGGGCAGGGCGAAGAGGCGCGGCTCGTTCCACACCGCCGTGCCGACCGGGCGCACCCTGCCCGGCGCGTAGCCGGCCTTCGTCAAGGCGGCTGCGAGCGCGGGCATCCCGTCCGCGGTCTCGGGCAGGAACAGCGCGTCCGCCTGCGGGGCCGGCCCGGCGATGACGCGGGCGAGCCGCTCGACCGCCGGGCCCGGCGCGCCGGCCGGGTAGCGCTCGATGGCCACGACCCGCGCGCCCTTGCGCGCCACCGCCTCGCGGAACTGCGCCTCGACGGCGTTGCCGTAGGCGGTCTCGGGAATCAGCGCCGCGAAGGAGCGCTTGCCGTCGGCGACCGAGGCGTCGACGATCCGGTCGACCTCCGGCTGGGGCAGGAAGCTGAGGAGGTAGACGCCGCGCGCCGCCACCGCCGCGTCGGTCGAGAAGGCGATGACCGGCTTGCCGGCGTTGCGCGCCGGGAGCGCCGCGGCCTGGACG
>NZ_LSIX01000573.1:0-732 GCF_001556475.1 Methylobacterium sp. CCH5-D2
GCCTCGTCCTGCCGCTCTGGCTCGCCATCCTGTGGGCGACCGCGTGAACGCGCCGCTCCAAGTCCTGCCGGGCGCCATCCGCCTCGCCGGCCTCACCCTCGGCTACGACCGGCACCCGGCCGTGCACCATCTCGACGGCACGATTCCCGCGGGTGACATGCTGGCGGTGGTGGGGCCGAACGGGGCCGGCAAGTCGACGCTCCTGAAGGGGCTCGTCGGCGAGATCCCCTGCCTCGACGGCGCGATCCTGCGCGGCGTGCCGCGCGAGGCGCTGGCCTACCTGCCGCAGGCCGACGAGATCGACCGCAGCTTCCCGCTGAGCGTGCTCGACCTCGCCAGCATGGGTCTGTGGCGGCGGGCGGGCGCGTGGCGCAGCCTCGGGCGCAGCCGCGGCGCGGTGCTCGACGCGCTGGGCTCCGTCGGCCTGTCGGGCTTCGAGGAGCGCGCCATCGGCACCCTGTCGGGCGGGCAGTTCCAGCGCGTGCTCTTCGCCCGGCTGATCCTGCAGGACGCCGCCGTGATCCTGCTCGACGAGCCCTTCACGGGCATCGACGCCCGCACGGTGGACGACCTCGTCGGGCTGATCGGACGCTGGCACGCGCAGGGGCGCACGGTGGTGGCGGCGCTGCACGATTTCGCGCAGGTGCGCGCGCACTTCCCCCGCACCCTGCTCATCGCCCGCGAGCCCGTGGCCTGGGGGCCGACCGCCGCCGTGCTGACCCCCCAGAACCT
>NZ_LSIX01000574.1:0-1420 GCF_001556475.1 Methylobacterium sp. CCH5-D2
TGCCGACGAGGTTGGCCCGAGCGGAGCGTGGTGGAAGGCGCAGATCCATCCCGATGACCGGGCGCGGATCGTGGCCAGCATCTACGCCGTGATCAACGGCGACACCGAGCACTGGACCGACGAGTACCGCTTCCAGCGGGCGGACAGCAGCTATGCTGATATCCTGGACCGGGGCTTTGTGCTGCGCGATGAGCGGGGCAAGGCAACGCGCATGATCGGTGCCATGCTCGACATCACGGCGCGCAAGCGCGCCGAGGAGCATCAGCGGCTGCTGACCGGCGAGTTGCAGCACCGGGTCAAGAACACCCTGGCCATGGTCCAGGCGATCGCCAGCCAGACCCTGCGCGGCGCCAAAGACCTCGATGAAGCCCGCGAGGCCTTCGCCAGCCGCTTGATCTCGTTGGGGCGGGCCCATGACATCCTGACCCAAGCCAGCTGGACCGAAGCGCCGATCGCCGACATCGTGGCCGGCGCGCTGCTGGTGCACCGGGACGCAGCTGGTCTTCGTATCCGCACGAGCGGCCCGAACGTGCTGCTGGGCGCCAAGCCTGCATTGTCGCTGGCGCTGGCGTTGCACGAGCTGGCCACGAACGCGGTCAAGTACGGGGCACTGTCCGCCGAGGATGGCTTTGTGGATCTGCGCTGGCAGGTGGTGCACGAGGAAGCGGGAGCCCGGTTCTGCCTGACCTGGTCCGAGCAGGGTGGTCCGCCGATCCTGAACCCGCCGAGTCGTAGGGGGTTCGGCTCGCGCCTGATCGAGCGCAGCCTGGCGGCTGAGGTCGGTGGTGAGGTTCAGCTGACCTACGCCCCCACTGGCCTCATCTGCCGGCTGGAGGCCCTGCTGGCGTCCATGCAGGAGCAGCACGCCGTGGCTGCCGCCTGAGCCACGAATGGATGAAGGAACGAAGGCGCCACACCGCCCATCTTGTCGCCGTCACGCGACCCGACGACAGCGTCCAGGTCTATGCCGTCCTGACCCTGACCAGGGCGGAGGCCTGCGCTGCCGTGGCAGCCCTGGTGCCGGGGAGCTGTTCGGTCGCCCTTGCCGGCGCCCTGTCACAGGGTGTCGCCCGGTGGACTGAGCTCAAGCGGGGTGAGGTGCAGCTGATTTGAACCCCGGAACAATGCGCAGCTGACACGGTTGCGTTTCTCAGGCTCTGCCCTCGGCGCGGTTGCCCAGCTTCGGTTCTGGGCATACCTCAGCGCGAAGCCGGCACAGATCCTGCCACCCTACGAAGGAAGATCCGACCTGTGCCGCACTCCCGGCAGCCGCTCCAATCCTCGCCTGAAGCTCTGCGTCCCCTGGAGACGTTGCGCCGGGGCCATCAACTGTTCGAGACCGAGCGCCGTCTCAACGCCGTCCTGAACAACGCCTCGGTCTCCATCTTCCTGATGGATGACCGCCAGCACTGCATCTACA
>NZ_LSIX01000575.1:0-1611 GCF_001556475.1 Methylobacterium sp. CCH5-D2
GGGTGTCGAGATCCTCGCCGAAGATCTTGAGCGCGATCTCGGCGCGCACGCCCGACAGCATGTGGTCGAGCCGGTGCGAGATCGGCTGGCCGACGTTCACGCTGACCGGCAGCACCGCGAGGCGGCCGCGGATGTCGGCCACGAGCTCGCGCTTGGGCCGGGCCCCGGGCTTCAGGTCGATCTCCAGGTCGGAGGCGTGCACGCCTTCCGCGTGCTCGTCGAGTTCGGCCCGCCCGGTGCGGCGGCCGATGGAGCGCACGTCCGGCATGTCGAGGAGCAGGCGCTCGGCCACGAGGCCGATCCGGTTGCTCTCGGCGAGCGAGATGCCGGGGTTGAAGCTCATGTTGACCGTGAACGAGCCCTCGTTGAACGGCGGCAGGAAGGTGCGCGGCAGGAAGGCCGCGGCCAAGCCCGCGCCCGCCACCGCGAGGGCCGCCGCGACCATCACCGGGCGGGCATGCCCGAGCAGGGCGCGCAGCAGCGCGGCGTTGCCGCGCTTGAGGACGCGCACCAGCCCGCTCTCGTGCTCCTCCAGGCGCTTCAGGCCCGGCAGCAGGTAGTAGGCCAGCACCGGCGTCAGGGTGATCGAGACGAGGAGGCTTGCCAGGATCGAGACGATGTAGGCCTGCCCGAGCGGCGCGAAGAGCCGGCCCTCGATGCCGGAGAGGGCGAAGAGCGGCACGAAGACGAGCACGATCACCATCGTGGCGTAGACGATGCCGGAGCGCACCTCGTTCGAGGCCGAGACCACGACCTCGAAGACCGAGCGCGTATTGCCGGCCCGCCGGTTCTCGCCGAGGCGGCGGAAGATGTTCTCGACATCGACGACCGCGTCGTCGACGAGCTCGCCGATGGCGATCGCGAGGCCGCCGAGCGTCATCGTGTTGATGGACAGCCCGGCCGCGTGGAACACGATCGCGGTGGCCAGGATCGAGACGGGAATCGCAGTCAGCGAGATCGCGGTGGTGCGCACGTTCAGCAGGAAGGCGAACAGTACCACGGCGACGACGGCGACCGCCTCCATCAGCACGGTCTCGACGTTGCGGATCGAGGTCTCGATGAAGTTGGCCTGCCGGAAGATGAGCTGGTCGGCGCGCACCCCCTTGAAGGCGCAGGCCTCGCCCGCGGCCTCCGTCCGGGACGGGCCCCCGCGCTCCGGCGTCTTCCCGGCGCCGCAGGCGTTCAGGCCGGCGGTGATCTCCGCGAGCGCCGCCTCGACCTGACGGGTGAGCCGGACCGTGTCGACGCCCGGCTGCTTCTCCACCGAGACGACCACCGCGGGCGCGCCCATGTAGCCCGCATCGCCCCGCTTCACCCGGGCCGCGAACGAGACCTCGGCGACCT
Source organism: Methylobacterium sp. CCH5-D2 (assembly GCF_001556475.1). Classification (NCBI taxonomy): domain Bacteria; kingdom Pseudomonadati; phylum Pseudomonadota; class Alphaproteobacteria; order Hyphomicrobiales; family Methylobacteriaceae; genus Methylobacterium; species Methylobacterium sp. CCH5-D2. The sequence continues at coordinate 1,345 of NZ_LSIX01000575.1, forward strand.
GCCGCAGGTAGATCGGCCGGCCCTGGACGTTGGCCACAACCAGGGTGCGCAGGTCGTCGAGGTCCATGGTCCGGCCGATGTTCCGGATCAGGTACTCGCGGGCGTACTGGTCGGTGAAGCCGCCGCCCGTGTTGGTGCCGAACTGCGCGAGCGCCGTCTCCAGCTGGGCGTGGGTGACGCCCAGCGCCCGCAGCGCCGTGGGCTGGGGCGCCACGCGGAACTGGCGCACCTCGCCGCCCATCGGGATCACCTGGGCGACGCCGGGGA